>CAUUQJ010000114.1:0-5109 GCA_963547085.1 uncultured Campylobacter sp.
TCTTGCCGAAAGCGCCGTTTGTGAGCAGGCTCAGGACGTTTAGGTCGGAGCGCGAGATCACTATCTTGCGGATTTGCGTTGCGCTATTATTTGCGCCTTTGCTCTCACTTCCGGCTTGCTCTGCCTTTAAATTCCATGCCGCTCCCTTAGCTCGCGCCTCATCTTTTCTGGCATTACTCGCCTTTGACGCTTCTAAATTCCGCACCGTTTTTAAATCGCGCTTTGCTTTTAAATTTTGTCTTGCTTTTGAGCTCTGCGATGCTTTTAAATTTTGCTTCGCCTTTAAATTTAGCGTCGCATCGCTCGAAGCTCTTGCGGCGTTTAGAGCTTTTGTGCCGCTTGAAATCCTTTCGCTTTCAAGCGGTTTTATTTCGTTTAAATTGCCGGTATCGCGCGAAATTTCTATCTCGCCTGCGATCCGTACTGGATGCGCGCGACTATTTTTTTCTTGCGATGCCATATTTTTTCCTTTTCTCCCAAAGCGATTTTCGCGAAATCCAAGTGCCGCCGCCAGATCGGAGTCGAAATATTCGTCTTGGTGCGCTACGATCGTGAGCTTTACGTATTCTTCGATGCTTAAAATTTCACTGCGTTCTTTGCTGCTGCCAAGCGTAATTTCGTCGCTAAAGCCCTTTTGCGCGCCGATGGATCCGACGATTACACGCATGGATTTGGTTTTGCTTATAAATTTTTCCTTCTGCGCGCCACTTAGGCTATCAAAATCTGGCAAGTAAAAAATCTCCGCCCCGCGTTCTAGCGGCTCAGGGCTTTGCGCAGATAGAATTTTAAGGCGCGATTTTAGCGCAAGCGCGATCTTAAATACCGCCGCAGCTCGCACTGCCGCATCGCCGCGCAAAAGAAGCGGAAATTTTATCTGCGCTAAACGCGCGGGCGGTATTTCGCACGAAAGAGAGATCTCTTTAAGCAACACTTCATAGGCTTCGTTTTGTGATTTTAGCGAGCGAAACTGCGCGTAGTGCTCGATCTTTTTTATGAGCTCCTCTATCATAAAAGGCTTTTGGATATAATCCGTCGCGCCCGCTTTTACGGGGTTTAGCACCGTTTCGCTATCGACGTAAGCGACCATTAAAATTATGATCGAGCGCCTAAATTTCTCGATCAGCGGATAAAAGCTCGCGCCGCTCCAGCTCGTAGAGAGTAGCACCGCCTCAAACTCCTCCGCAAGGCCCGCCGCGGTTGCTAAACTCGCCGCGTTAGTGCATTCATGCCCTAGCGCGCCCAGCTTGTTTGCTATACTTTGCGCAAGATAGCTTTCGCTCTCGATTATTAAAATTTTCATGCTCCCTGCGCCTTTGTTGCGTGCTTTTGCCAGTCATAAAATTTTAAGCTTACCGCAGCCTGCGCGGCGATGCCTTCGCTTCTGCCCGTAAATCCCAGCCCTTCGGTCGTGGTCGCTTTGACATTGACGCGCGCGCAATTTAAAATTTCGCTCAAAACCTCTTGCATCTGCGCTTTGTAGGCTCCTATCTTCGGGCGCTGCGCGATGATCGTAATATCGGCGTTTACGAGCTCATAGCCGTAGCCTCTGACGCGCCGCATTACCTTTCGTAACAGCTCCTTGCTATCCGCGCCTTTAAGCTTAGCGTCGCTATCGGGGAACAGCTCGCCGATGTCGCCCAGCATCGCCGCGCCGCAAATAGCGTCGATTAGGGCGTGGATAGCTACGTCGCCGTCGCTGTGTGCGATCAGCGCGAACTCGCACGGGATCTGCACGCCGCCGAGCACGATGCCCGCGCCTTTTTCAAGCGCATGTACGTCGTAACCCGTACCGCAGAAGATATCGCGCGAGCATGGTTTTAAATTTAGCGCCGCCAGATCGCTTGCGCGCGTGATCTTAAGCGCGCCCACTTCGCCTTTTATAAACTCCAACCGTCCGCCCGCGCTGCCGACCGCCGCACTGTCGTCGGTAAAAATTTCGCTTCCCTCAAGCGCCTTTTTAAGCAGCGCCGTGCGCGAAAGCTGCGGCGTTTGGATGAGGCGCAGCTCCTCCCTCTTCACTACGGCCTCGCCGAGATAGGTCGTGTCGTTTACGCCAAGATAGGGGCTGAGACAGTCCGCGCCGCCTAAATTTCGTATCAGCGAGGAGATTAGCCCCGGCGAAATTTGCGCGCGGGCTACGTCGCTTACGAGCACGAGCTCGCTATCTACGAGCCGCAGCGCGTTTTTTAGCGAGCTTTGGCGATTTGCGCCGCCGGGGGCGAAGTGAAATTTTAAATTTGCAGAGCCGCATTCATCTGTGCTGCATCCGACTTGAGCTTTAAAATTTTCCGCGCCCCGCGGCTTGCTTGCGTCGTTTAGATCATCTGCGCCGCATTCGATCCCGCTCTGCTTTCTTTGAAATTTATACTCGCTCGTGTCGCACTCCGCGTTTTCGCCGCGCGCCGAAGCCAAGCTGCACGCATAGAGGCGCTCGCAATAGCTTACGTCCTCCTCGTTTACGGCGATTACGATCTTTTTAAATGGATGCGCCCGCGCAATGCTCTGCGCGACGTATTGCCAAAGCGGCAGCTCGCCCACGCGCAGCCACTGCTTTTTGACGCTCAGCTCAAACCTGCTCGAATCGCCCGCGGCGAGCAAAATCAGCGATATATCTTTCAAATTTTATCCTTGAAATTTTGTTACGAAATTATACGTATTAAAAATGAAAGCAAAATTAATCGCGGTTTGCGCGCTGAAATATCTTAAGCTTAGGCGTAAATTTACGCGGCGCGGCGGCGAAATTTCAGCTTACGTTACGAAAATAAACGGCAAAAGAAAAGTAAGGATTAATGAAATTTGTTATATTATACGCGCATTTTTAAGTAAGCGAGGCGAAAATGACCGAAAGCTGCGTAACGCAGATCTATTTTGCAAAAAGAGGCGAAGTGACGCCGCAGATGAGAGAGGTCGCGCAAAGCGAGCGCATGGACGTGCGGGCCTTGTGCGATCTGCTCGCGCAAGGAAGAGCGATCATCCCCGCAAACGTTAATCACAAAAGCTTAAAGCCTATCGGTATCGGGCGCGCGCTGCGGTGCAAGATCAACGCCAACATCGGCTCTTCTGGCACGACGAGCGATATTGAGGGCGAGCTGGAAAAGCTTGAGGCTTGCTTAAAGTACGGCGCCGATACGGTGATGGATCTGAGTACGGGCGGCGATCTGGACGAGATCCGCGCCGCGATAATCGAGCGCTCGCCCGTACCCATAGGCACGGTGCCGATCTATCAGATGATCCATGAGCTGGGCGATATTAAAAATTTAAAAACGAGCGCTATTCTTAGCACGATCGAGAAGCAGGCGCGGCAGGGAGTGGATTATTTCACGATCCATGCGGGCTTTAAGCTAGAGTTTATGCCGCTGCTGTCCCGTCGCAAGATGGGTATCGTAAGCAGAGGCGGCTCGCTGATAGCGTCGTGGATGATGAAATTTCACAAGCAAAACCCCTTCTACGAAGCGTTTGATGAAATTTGCGATATCTGCGCCGCTTACGACGTATCGCTATCTCTGGGCGACGGCTTGCGCCCGGGTTGCTTATACGATGCGACCGATAGGGCGCAGCTTAGCGAGCTTGAAATTTTAGGCGAGCTGGCCCTGCGCGCAAATGAAAAAAACGTGCAGGTAATGATCGAGGGGCCGGGACACATCCCGTTTAACGAGATCGAGCTAAATATGCAGCTAGAGCGCAAGATCTGCCGCGACGCGCCGTTTTACGTGCTGGGGCCGCTTCCCACCGACATCGGTGCGGGCTATGATCATATCAGCTCGGCTATCGGCGGGACGATGGCTGCGTATTGCGGCGCAAGCATGCTCTGCTACGTAACGCCGAAGGAGCATCTGGGGCTTCCCAATGCAAGCGACGTCAGAGAGGGCATCATCGCGCATAAAATCGCCGTTCACGCCGCGGACGTCGCGCTAGGCAAAGCGGGCGCGATAGAGCGTGATCACGCGATGAGCGACGCGAGGTATGGTTTTGATTGGAACAGGCAGTTTGAGCTTAGCTTTGATCCAGATCATGCGCGCGAGCTACACGACGAGAGCCTGGGCGATGAAATTTACAAGGGCGCGGAGTTTTGCTCGATGTGCGGGCCGAAATTTTGCGCATATAAAATCAGTAGAAATTTAACCGAAAATAAGGAGAAGGAATGAGTAAAGACGAAGTCTTAAATTTGCTTAAAAGCGTAATCTATCCGGGCTTTTCTAAAAGCATCGTGGATTTTGGATTTGTAAAAGAGGTCGAGATCGGCGATAGAATTTTCGTAGGGATCGAAATCCCCAGCGCCAAGCCGGAGATCGCCGCAGAGCTCAGATCAGCGGTGCAAAAGGTGCTCGGTGCGGACGTGGAAATTTTAATCAAACAGCCCAAGATCGCCGAGGAAAAGAGTAACTCTCGCAGCGGCAAAAATATCGCGCCGCAGATCAAGCATTTCGTGATGATCAGCAGCGGCAAGGGCGGCGTAGGCAAGAGCACGACGACGCTAAATTTAGCCATCAGCACGGCAAAGCTCGGCAAGAGAGTGGGGATTTTGGATGCCGATATTTACGGGCCGAATTTGCCGCGAATGCTGGGGGAGGATAAGACGCAAGCAAGCGTCGTGGGGCAGAAGTTAAAGCCGATTTTAAGCCACGGCGTGGAGATGATGAGCATGGGCGTGCTGATGGAGGAGGGCGCGAGCCTCATCTGGCGCGGCTCGATGATAATGAAGGCGATCGAGCAGCTGCTAAAAGACGTGGCGTGGAGCGATCTGGACGTGCTGTTTTTGGACATGCCTCCGGGTACGGGCGATGCGCAGCTTACGCTCGCTCAGAGCGTGCCGGTGACGGCGGGCGTGTGCGTCACGACGCCGCAGACGGTCGCGTTGGACGATAGCGCGCGCGGACTTGATATGTTCGAAAAGCTCCACATCCCGATCGCGGGCCTTATCGAGAATATGAGCGGCTTCATCTGCCCCGATAACGGCAAGGAGTACGACATCTTCGGTCGCGGCGGCGCGCAAAAGCTGGCGCAGCGATACAACACCGAAGTAATCGGCGAGATTCCGATCGAGATCGCTATCCGCGAGGGCGGCGACAGCGGCAAGCCGGTAAGCTTCTACGCGCCCGATTCTTTGAG
>CAUUQJ010000115.1:0-5107 GCA_963547085.1 uncultured Campylobacter sp.
GCGAGCTTGAGATCGGAGCGATTTCGGCGTTTTTCTTTTTAGGTGCGATCTTTAGCGGCTTTTTCGTGCCTTCGATAATCGGCGCGCTCTCGTACGTGCGGGCATACGCGGTCTTTACGGCGCTTTTCGGAATTGCTGCAATGCTGCACGATCTAGGCTCAAACCTCGTGTATTGGGCGATTTTGCGCTTCATTTTGGGCTTTTGTTATTACGCGCTTTTGATGATAATCGAAAGCTGGATAAACTCAAAGATCACAAACTCCATCCGCTCCCGCGTCCTCGCGATCTACGAAGCGGTTTTTTACGGCGCGTTTGCGATAGGAGTTATAATTTTGGCGCTAAATTTCGGAACGATGAAGGTATTCGTGCTAAGCGCATTTTTCATAATCTTGGCGCTGCTGCCGGTAAATTTAATCCGCTTCAACCCTCCTAGGGTTCCCGCCCGAATGCGAGTTTCGATGCCGCAAATTTCGATCGTGCCGCCGCTTGCGTTTGCGACGGTGGTTTGCGCGGGCATTTTGATTAACGGCTTTTTTTCGATGGCGAGCGTTTTCGTGCTAAGCGCGGGGCTTGGAGTGGGCTCGGTGGGCGCATTTATGGGATCGGCGATGGCAGGAGGCTTCTTAGCGCAGCTCATCTGCGGCACTATTTCAGATAAGTTCGGTCGCAAACGCGCCATAATGATAGTTTGCGTCGTGGGTCTTACTTCCTGCGCGGCGCTATTTTTTGCTAAAAGCTTCATCCTAACGTGCGCACTTGCGTTGATGTTAGGATTTGGCGCCTTTCCTTTGTATTCGCTCGCCATCGCGCGCGCAAACGACTCCATCACCGGCGAGGGCGCCTCTCGCGTGCAAATTTCGGCGGCGATGCTTTTTATCTATTCGAGCGCGTCGCTCTGCTCGCCTTTAATAATCGGCGCGATGATGAAATTTTTGGGCGCAAACGGCTTTATCTGGGTGTTTTTCGCGGCGATGAGCTTTTTATTTATATTTGCTATTTTCCGCCCCGAGATCGCGCCGAAAAGATAGCTTTAAAATTTTAAATTTTTTCGTAGATCAAAAATTTATAATAAAACGCCGCGATTGCAAACATAAAGCCCATGCCGAAGGTGATTTGCGAAAGCGAAAATCCAAGCTCGAAAAAAAATCCGATCGCGGCCGATACGAGCGTCGCGACGATGAAATACGCCATGTCGTTGTAAGCGATGATGCGCCCGAAAAACTCCCTGTCGACGTGGCTTTGCAGCTGCGTAAAAGAATACGACCACACCGTCGTGATGAAAAATCCCGCCGCGATCATGCCCGCAAACGAAAGCCAGTAGTTAAACTCCAGTACCGCCCACAGCGCGATGCCCGCAAACTGACCCAGCAATAGCCAAAAAAACGTATGTTTATTCACGATCTTGCTTAGCCATATCTGCCCGAAAAACGCAGCCGCCGAGCGCGACATATTCATAAGCCCGATGACTAGCGAGGCGCTTAAAATTTCTTTGTATTTATACTTCGCAAGAAGCGCGATGAGATTGTCGTAGGTGGTGACGGCGACGAAGGCGTGAAGCACGATGAGATGCACCACCAAAGGATGCGAGCGCAGGTAGGAAAAGCCCTCCTTTAGCATCTTAAACACCGGCTCTCGCGCGTTTCTTGCGAGGTCTTTGAAATTTAGCCGCAGCAGGATAAAAAACGAAAAAACATATAAGCAAAAATCCAAAATAAACGCCGCTCGCACGCCAAAATAGTGGATAAAAACGCCCGCACTCGCCATGCCAAAAGTATATGTGATCGTCCAGATAATGCCCGTCATCTCGTTAGCAAGCTTGAGATAGGGGCGGCTTAGAAATTTTGGCAGCGTAGATGATTCGGTTTGAAAAAACAGCGTGCCTGCGACACTGCGCACGACTACGATCAAAAGCAGCAGCCACAAATAATCCAAACTATCGATAAAAATCAGCATGAAAATACTGATCATCTCGGTTATAAACATCGCCGTCATCAACGGCTTTGGTTGAAATTTATCCACGATGATGCCGTTGATAGGCGCTAAAAAAACGTTCGGCACGAACGAAACGACGCCCACCGCCGTAATCGCCCACACCGGCGCGCCAAGTTCAATCAGCAGCGTAGCGATCCCAACGACCGAAAACCACAAGCCAAACATACATATAAAACCCGCCGAAAAGAGCAGGCGGTAGTTGCGCGAATGGTGAAGCAGCGCGATGTATCTGATCATAAAATTTTATCCTGTAAATTTAATATAAAAAATCTAGCGAAATTGTATCACGGCGCGCCTTAAAAGCCAAAATAAGCTAAAAATGCTATAATTGCGAAATTTTAATTCAGGAGTGAAAATGGAAGGGTTCGTAACTACGGTAATAGTATTTTGCGTCCTCATCGCGGCAATTCTAAAGATGGGGGTCAAGATCGTCTCACAATCGGAAATTTTAATCATCGAGCGACTGGGTCGCTTTCACAAGGTGCTCGACGGCGGATTTCACATCATCGTGCCGTTTTTTGACGCGGTGCGCGCGAAGATGAGCGTGCGCGAGCAGCTCGTGGACATCAGCAAGCAGCAAGTCATCACCAAAGATAACGTCAACATAAGCGTCGACGGTATCGTGTTTTTGAAGGTTATCGACGGTAAGATGGCGCTTTACAACGTCGAAGACTACCGCCGTGCGATTTCAAATTTAGCGATGACGACGCTACGTAGCGCGATCGGCGAGATGAGCTTAGACAGCACGCTTAGCTCGCGCGATCAGCTAAATTCCAAGCTGCAAATCGCTCTGGGCGACGCCGCTGATAACTGGGGTGTAAAGATTATGCGCGTGGAGATCTCCGAAATTTCGGTACCGCACGGCATCGAAGAAGCTATGAATATGCAGATGAAAGCCGAGCGTGAAAAGCGTGCGATCGAGCTTAAAGCCGAGGCCGAAAAAGCAGCTCTCATCCGAAACGCCGAAGCGCTAAAGCAGGAGAAGGTGCTCGAAGCCGAGGCGATCGAGCGTATGGCGGATGCGAAAAAATATGAGCAGATCGCGCTTGCGCAAGGTCAAAAAGACGCGATGGACAGTATAAATTTAGCGATGAGCGCTTCTAGCTTTGCGGCGGAATACCTGCTCGCGCAGGGTCGCGTAAACGCTTTTAGCGAGCTATCCAAAAATCCGAGCAAGGATAAAATTTTGATCCCTTACGAAACAAGCGAGCTGCTCGGCTCTCTTAGTGTGCTTAAAGAATTCCTCGGCAAAAACGGCGCGAAGGAGCTCAAATGAACGCGCTGATTTTTATCATAATCGGCGTGATTTTGGCGATCGTCGAGCTTTTGGTGATGGATTTTACCTTTATATTTTTCAGCGCCGGATTTTTCATCACGGGGCTTTTTAGCTTCGGTTTTCATCTTGATTGGGACGTGCAGATTCTGCTTTCGTTCGTGCTATCTTTCGTGCTTCTGATCGCACTTAAAAGGCCGCTAAAATCGCGTTTTTTCAAACCCGAAGAGAAGCATGAGGATAACTTTTTAGACGAAAGCGGCACTGGCACCGTCAAAAACGGCATGGTCTATTTCAAAGGCACGTTTTGGAAAAGCGATGAAATTTCAGAGCTTAACGAGGGCGACCGCGTCGAAATTTTAGGCGTAAAAAACGGCCAGATCGTGCTAAAAAAAGATAGCAGTCGAAATTCCAGCGGCGCAGACGGGATAAATTTAAATAACGGCGACGCAAATTTAGGCGGCGCGGACAGCACGAGTGCCGACGATAAAAATTCTAACGCCGCCGCCAGCGATGCAAATTTAAAGGGAGCCAATGGCTAGAATGAGCGCCGATGAGGCGCTAGAGCTGATCGAGCACGCCGATCTGAACGAGCTTGGGCGCGCGGCGTTTACGCGCAAGCGCGAGCTGCACCCGGATCGCGTCACGACTTTCATCATCGATCGAAACATAAACTACACCAACGCCTGCATGGTGGATTGCAAATTTTGCGCATTTTATCGCCACGCAAGCGACGCAGATGCCTACGTGCTGAGCTTTGAGCAGATTAGCGAAAAGATCGAGGAGCTCATCGCCGTGGGCGGCACACAAATTTTATTTCAAGGCGGCGTCCATCCGAAGCTAAAAATCGAATGGTACGAGGATCTGGTGGAGTTCATCCGCAAAAATTATCCGAGTATCACGATCCACGGCTTCTCGGCGATTGAGATCGATTATATCGCGCGCCTTAGCGGCATCAGCACGCTCGAAGTGCTTCGCAGGCTGCAAGCCAAGGGGCTCTATTCGATGCCCGGAGCCGGAGCCGAAATTTTAAGCGACCGCGTGCGAGAGCTAGTAGCACCGCGTAAAAGCGACAGCGCCACGTGGCTTAGAGTGCACGAGGAGGCGCACGGCATCGGCATGAAAACGACCGCCACGATGATGTTCGGCACGCTGGAAAGCACGCGCGAGATCGTAGAACACTGGGATAAAATCCGCGAGCTGCAAGACCGCACGGGCGGCTTTCGAGCGTTCATTTTATGGAGCTTTCAGGGGCAAAACACCCGCCTTTTGCGCGAGCATCCAGAGATCAAAAAGCAAAGCCCGAACCGCTACCTGCGCCTGCTCGCCGTCTCGCGGCTATTTTTGGATAATTTCAAAAACGTCCAAAGTAGCTGGGTCACGCAGGGCAGCTACATCGGGCAGCTGGCGCTGAAATTCGGCGCGAACGATCTTGGAAGCACGATGATGGAGGAAAACGTCGTAAAGGCCGCGGGCGCGAGCTTTCGGATGAGCAAGGACGAGATGATAGCGCTGATCCGCGACGTAGGCGAAATACCCGCCAAACGCAACACCAACTACGATATTTTGGAGACGTACGCTTAGGTGCAGGTTTTGCGTGTTTGCGGCAAGAAATTTATACGCTTACGGCGCGAATTTAACAGCAAATTTCGCCTTAAAAAAGATAGCGAACTCGCGATTGCGAGCGTGGAATTTTGCCGCGAGATTTAAAATTTTGATATCGGTACAGGGTTAAATTTATAGGCTCAAGCGGAATTTGCACGGTAAAATTTCATTTCGCTGCGAAATTTCGCCTTAAAATTTTTTGGACGCGAAATTCCGCGCCGCAAGATCAATGCGACG
>CAUUQJ010000116.1:0-5086 GCA_963547085.1 uncultured Campylobacter sp.
CATCTGGGAATAAACTATCTTGAAAATCACTATAGGAGCAATTTTCTAGGTAATCTATAATTGCTTGCGGGGGTTTAGCTGTTATGGAAAATTTTATATCAGATGAACATTGATCACATTTAAATTCACACTCTTGATACTCTGTATACCCCATACCAAAGCGTACTAAAATATTACTACCACAAGTATTACACTTAATTTTATATCTAAAAGTCATTACAAATTCCTTAATTTCTATACTATACAAATTCTCAATCATATGGGTTTGTAAAATAAAAAATCGTATTTTACATAGTTTTCGTCTTTAAAGTCTTTAAATTCCATATCTTTCTTTCATAAAATACCGTTTCAAATTTTTCCAAAACGGTATTTTATCATCTTATGGGATTTATTCTTATTAATCTAAAATAATTTAATCAGGAATTTGCCGTCTTAAACTCCGCCAAAAGCTACTCGTCGCATTTTGGGCAGTATTCGTGCTCGCCGCTGATGTAACCGTGTTTGGCGCAGACGCTAAAAGCAGGCGTTATCGTGATATATGGCAGCTTATAGTTGTTTACCACACCGCGCACGAGGTCCTTGCAGGCTTCTACCGAGCTGATCGCTCTTTCATATACAGGTGCAGCACCGTGCCGCCCGTATAGGAGCTTTGCAGTTCATCTTGCAGATCGAGTGCCTCGTCGTAGCTTTTACTGCCGCTTACCTCGTGCCCCGCGCCGCGCATATAGGTGCACATCATATCTAGCAGCATCCCCTCGTCCTCGACGATCAAAACCCTTGCCATAGCCCGCCTCCTTGCGTAGAATTTTTGAAATTATACCCTGTGAAATTCCACGTAAAATTTAATTGCGAAATTTCACGGCAAATTTTATCTCAGTGAAACAGCGCGTCTTAGCTTAAAAGTATGCTTACTAAATTTAGGCTTGTAAGATTGCTCGCCTAGTATTATTCGCGCGGCGCGGCGCAAGAAACTAAAATTTTACGATATAAAATTTACGCGCCGCGGAATTTTAAAATTTACAGGCAAAGTACGGGAGTTTTAAAATTCTGCCGCTACGAAATTTTAAAATTTCACGGCGCAGAATTTCAGAACCTCGCCTGCGCCGATAAAATTTTGCGAAATTTCATCGGCGCTATGTCGCATAAGCTTCAAAGCTAAATTTTAAAATTTATACGCCGCGATCTGTTAAAACAAAATTCCGCGCAAATGCTGCGCGGAACTACGTAGCTTGCGCACGGGTGGCTATTGCTGCGTCATAGGACACGGAGCGGCGCCAGCATTTTGATTGCACGGCATATCGCCTCTTGGCGGCATTGCCAGACCCACGCCGTCGCCCATCCCTTTAGGCGGCATATAACCGCACTCTCCTGGAGCTGCCTGCGATCTGTGCGGACCAAACCCATGAGCAGGCGTTTTAAATTTGCCGAAATTGCCGCGATCTTTGAGCTCGATATCCAGTCTATCCGCCTGCTCGACGCTTAGCTTGCCCGCCTGGGCGTTATAGTTTTTTCTAAACTCGTCTAGGAATTTCTCGCGATCCTCGACGCTCATAGCATCCAGCTTCTTTTCAAGTTCCGTCTTAAATCCGCGCTTAAGATCCCTTGCCTGCGCCCTTAGCTCGCCTGCGCGCTTATCGATCTCAAACGCCGCTTCGCTTAAGCTCTTGGCGTCCGCGCCGGCGATCGAGGCATTGATCTGCTCGGGAGTGCTTGAGCTAAAATCTGCGGCGAACAGCACACCCGCAACTAAAACGCTTGCTAAAATAATCTTTTTCATTCTCTCTCCTTTGTGAAAGTTGGCATAATTGTAGGAAAAATTCGTGAAGAAAAAGTTAAATGAAACTCACGCCGCCAAAATAGCTCGGCGCCGTAAATTTAAAGCTTTGATTTAAATTTAGAAAATTTTTATGCCACTGCGACAAAAACAAAGCGGAAGCGCAATGCGCACAAACAAGGCTAAATTTTAAAATTTTAAGCGGAAAGTAAGAGGTGCGTAGCGCGTAAATTTAGCGTAAATCACGCTGCATAGATTGCATTAAAAGCCCGCCATGCGTAAATTTAATGACAAGGCGGGTATGTATCGGCGCTGCGGACGGCGAAATTTCGTCGCGTAAATTTAACCGCATGGCGGACATACTTAGAAATTGCGGATGATTAAATTTTATCCGCAACGAAGCTTATTTTATAACGCCGCAGATCATTCTAGCGCCGCCGCCGCCGAGCGGTTTCGGATGGTCGCTGTGGTTATCGCCGCCTACGTGAACCATCAGCGAGTGCCCCTTTAGCTCATCTAGGCTCTTGATCTTCGGAGCTAGCACCGGATAGACCGCATTGCCCTCGGCATCCACGAAAAGCGCAGGCAAATCGCCCTTGTGGCCGCTATCATCCCAAGCAAACGAGTGCTTTTTGGTATCGTTCGGATCCCAGTGGCCGCCCGCTTTCATCCCAAGACCCTTTTCGGTCGCGCCGCAGTCGGCGTTTTGATGTACGTGAAAGCCGTGCACGCCGCTAGTAAGACCCTTTAAATTCGGAAAAAACGCCACGCCGTAGTTCGTCTCGACCGCTACAACCTCGCCGACGCTCACGTTGCCCTTCTCGCCTAGCTGCTCCATCGCGATGACGAGGTGCTTGCCGGTCTTAGGATCGAAATTTTGCATATCGCCGTGTTCGTGAGCGATCAAGGCGCTTGCAACTAAAATTGATGAAATTAGAAATTTCTTCATGATAAATCCTTTAAAATGAAATGCGAGTGCAATTTTATCCAAAAATACTTAAAAAATAATTTTTCTTATTTAGATAAATTTTACTTTTTCTCTAAAAGGCTTATCGCGAAGAATAAGATCAAGCTGAAAATTACGAGCAAAACGCTTAAAATCAGCGCCCGCTCGTTCTCTCCGTCATACACGGCACCCATGATCGCAAGGCTTAGCGTGTCGGTTTTGCCCACGATGTTTCCGCCCAGCATCAGCGTGATGCCCACTTCACCAAGCCCGCGCGAGAGCGCTAAAATGAGCGCGGAGCCGAATGTTTTAAGCGAGCTAGGAAGGATGACGAAGAGGAAAATTTGAGCTCTGTTTTTGCCTAAAATTTGCGCGGCCTCGATTAGGCTCTTCGGAAAGAGCTCAAAGCTTGCACACACGGGCTTTACAAACAGCGGCAGCCCGACCAAAAATGCGGCGATTACCAATGAAGAGAAGTTAAAAACGATGTCTAAATTTAGGGCAGAGCCGATAAATCCGCTCTTTCCAAAAACATAAAGCAGCAAAAATCCCGTCGCGATCGGCGGAAAGATGAGCGGAAAAATCACTAAAATTTCGACAATCTTTTTAACTTTAGCTTTGCTGAAAGCTAAAAAATACGAAATTGCTAGCCCTATTGAAATCAGCAGCAAAAAGCTGCAAAACAGGGCTTTGACGCTTAATATCAGAGGATGCGCGATCCAAGCGATGTCGCTCATTTAAGACCGAATTTTGAAAAAATCTCTTTTGAGCGGTCCGATTTAAACTCCTTCATCACCTTTTCGCAAAGCGCCTCATCGCCGCACGCGCTAAGCCTTGCGATGCCGATGAATGCGGGGCTGTAGAGGCTCTCGTCGATGTAGATGATCGAGCCGAACTCATCTTTTTTGGCGACCGCTTCGGTGCTGTTGATAAAGCCCGCCTGCACCTCGCCGTTGATGACGTAAGCGACTACCTGCGGCACGCCCGCGACGGCTAAAATTTTATCTTTTACCCCATCCATCTTAGCGTTTTGCAAAAACTCGTTCGTCCTGATACCGTAAATCGCCTTTTTAGGATCGGGCATCGCGATTTTATCGAACTTTGCGATCTCTGAGACATCATTTATTTTGATATTTTTCGGCGTTACCAAAACTAGCGTGCCGCGGCCGATACGCTCAAATTTCGTGATATTTAGATCGCTTTTTTTCAAAAACGCCTCGTCGCCCACGATGAATGAAATTTTATTCTCGCGCGATTGAATGACGAGCTGGCCGAGGTTAGCAAACGATCCCGCCACGTCCATGCCCTCTTTTTTCAAATTTTCGATCACGGCCGAGACGGGCTTTTTGTATCCGCCGCCGGCTGCGATTATCAGCTGATCCGCGCAGAACGAAACGCTTGCCGCAAGCGCCAAAATAAATGCAATTTTTTTCATGAAAATCCTTTAGTTTGGAATTTTAAGAATTTTACAAAATATAATCTTATTTATTAATAAATCCCGCTCTTTTGCGGATCTAAGGCGCACAGCCTGCATTATAATTAAAATTTAATATTTAGATAAATTCTATCTTTCCGCTAAGATCGCACACGCCCTGATTCCAAACCGCCGAGCTTACGAGCACGTCCGCGCCGGTAGCCGCAAACTCGGCGCAGTTATTTTTATTTATGCCGCCCGCAGCACAAATTTTAATCTGCGGCGCCGTTTCATCTCTCCTCAAAACGCAGGCCCTAAGCTTGCTGGGGCTCATCTTATCGCACATTATCGCATCAGGCGCGTATTTTAAGAGCTCGCTAAATTCGCGCTCGCTCGCCACTTCGACCATGATCTTTCGCTCGGGTGCGCGCTCTTTAAATTTAACGATCTGCGCGCAAAACTCGCTAAAGCTCGCAAACGCGCGGATATGGTTTGAAAAAAACAGGACGCTGTCGTGCAGCCCCAGGCGGTGCATGCTCCCGCCGCCCGCGATCAGCGCATTTACGCAAAGCTCCTTTGCAAAAGGAAAGCTCTTGCGCGTCGCACCCAGCACGCAGCGCGGACTAACTTCTCGCATCAGCGCAACCATCTCGTGCGCGTAGGTTGAAATTTTGCAGGAGTACTCAAACACGATCTGAACGATCTTCCAAGCTTTATGGAGGCTCTCGAAGCTTCCTTGCGCGCTAAAAATTTCATCCCCCGCGCAAAATGCGCTTCCTTCGCGCGCTAGCCGCTGCGTCTCGCAGCCAAAGCGCGCCGCCACTTCGCGCGCGATTCCTCCGCCGCTAAAGATCAGATCCTGCCTTGTTACGATCGAAAGCTGCGCGGGCGCGTTTAGATCCACGAAGTCCTGCAAAAGCTCGGTCGTAAGGTCCAAAAACGCGCCGTCGCT
>CAUUQJ010000117.1:0-5085 GCA_963547085.1 uncultured Campylobacter sp.
ACGAAAACGCTTACGTTGAAGCTCATATATTTGCCGCCGTTTGAAAAGCGCGAAAAGTCTATTTTGTAATTTTCGCCCTTTAAAATTTCATCGATCTGCTCGCGCTTTTGGGTAGTCGCGTCTAGGACTACTTTATATTCCCAAAAGAGCGGATAGTCGATTTTTGGCTTTTCAGCCCCTAATATACACGCCACTCTTGCCCCCCTCTTTGCGCTGCAGCACTACATCCGTGATCTGCATCGATTTGTCTACCGCTTTTAGCATATCATAAATCGTCAGGAGCCCCACGCTCACGCCCGTTAGCGCCTCCATCTCGACGCCCGTTTTGCCCGTGATTTTTACAGTTACGAAAAGCTTAAACGCGCATTCGCTCGCAAGCTCCTCAATATCGGTTTTAATCGAAGTAATCGTAAGCGGATGGGTCATGGGTATGAGTTCGCTCGTCTTTTTAGCGCCCATTATCGCGGCAACGACGGCAGTTTGAAGCACGGGGCCTTTTTTGGCCGTGTTTTGCTTGACGGCGGCAAACGCCTCCGCGCTCATGCGGATGATGCCGCTAGCGGTGGCTACACGCTCGCTATCATCCTTAGCGCCGACATCTACCATGCGCGGCATATTATTTTCGTCGATATGTGTAAGCATAAAATTCCTTGCAGTTTTTGACGGGATTATAGCAGAATTTCGGGTATAAAAAAAGCCCGAGCTTTTACGCTCGGGCTTCATACAAAAAGGAGGTTTTATCTTGTCGGACGAGAACGATTATACTACCTAAAGAGTAAATAGAAATAAAATATATCCTTTTTAGGCGAACTCTTTCGCGCTTAATTTATAGCCGTTTTTAAAATTTAATGGCATGCTATGGTGCGCTATGTGGGAATTTGAATCGGTAAAGAAATGAAACAGAGCTCTAAAGAGCAAAGATAAAAATTTAAAGCAGAGTTCGTGGTTATTTTGGCTCAATATGGACGATCAAAAGAACGGAGCAGAGCGCTCTGCCGAGGCAGCATAAATAAAACACCGCAAAGAAGCGGCTTAAATTCAATGCCGTCTAGTTATAAATTTAAGCTCGTTTTGCTTAAACTCAAGGGCTCGCGCGCAATGCAGTATAAATTTAGACCTTTCACGCGAGCGCCGTATTGTGCAGGCGCGGATTAAAATAGCGCGCGCAAATTTAAATATCGTCGCGCAAAATCCGGCCTGCTTTTTAAATTTAGCCTCGTTTAAATTTTAAACGTTTTTAGCAGGCTGCCTAAATTTAATCCCTTATTTTCGCCGTTTTCGCCGCCTCCTAAAAGATCGCCCAAAAAGTTACTTGCGTCGTTGATATCGATTTTACCGTCGCCATTTACGTCGAGCTTAGCGCTTGCGATTTTGCCGATCAGCGCGCTGAAATCCACGCCTTTGTTATCGACGGCGTTTGCCTGCACGTCCTCGCCGCCGCCCAAAAGTCCGCCCAGCATCGAGCCTAGCGAGCTAGATCCGCCGCTTTCGTTTTTGCTTAAAAAATTTGAGCTGATGCCCGCAATTATCGCATTTATCTGATCGTCGGGCAGGTCCACGCCTAGAAATTTTTCGATAAAAGCGACCGGACCGCTTTGAAATTCTCTTAAATTTTTATCGTCGCTTTTGAGTGCAGAGACCATATTTACAAGTCCGTTTATGTCCATTTACGCCTCCTTGATCTTGGCTTTCGCAGCCTGTTTGACGATAAGCTCTATTACTTTTAGAGCGTCCGCCTTAGCCTCAAAATCCTTGCTAACGGCGATGATCTGTCCGTTGCTGGCCGTTAGGCGGAAGCGAATCTTGCCAGCTTTATCGGTGTAAAGCTCAAATTTCGGATTGTTTAGCTTTTCTTCGCCCGCGATTTGATCCTCGATCTTATTTAGCGCGGCGTTTTTTGCGACGCTTTCGATGCCGTTTTTGCAAGCGGCCTTGCTCGTGTAAACCTCGGAGGTGCACAGTACGTGCCCGTCATAAAGTAGATCGAATTTGCAGCCGTCTTTGGCGTCTTTGATTAAAAACTCAGCCATTTTTCATCCTTTCGTAAAAGATATCGTTATTTTAGCTAAAATTTTAATAAATATTTTAATAGGCGCGGAATTTTCTGCTAAAATTGCGCACAAATTTCATTTACAAAGGATCATAATGATAAAGGCTCTACGTTTTAGCTTGATTGTCGCCGCTACTTTAGGATTTGGCGCGGATGAGAGCGATGCATTATTTAAGGATATAAGGACGCGTCTGGGTTGCAATCTAGCCGCACAGGACTGCGAGACTAACGCGGGCGGACAGAAGGCGCTCTTTAGCGTGGCGCGCCATCCGATCGAAGCGGGGGCAAACGAACTAAGAATAAGCGGAATTTCGCGTGAGCTGAAAAATCCGAGCGTTAAAATTTCGGGTGTGAGTATGAATATGGGCAATGCGGAATTCCCGCTAAAGCGCAGCGCAGACGGCTATGAAGCGACGCTTGACGTTGCAGTATGCACGCACGCCGTAATGCGCTACAAACTTGAAATTTACGAGGATGGCGAGCCTAGCGGGCTTTTTGTATATTTTGATTTGCGAAAGCGTGCTACAGATCGAGACCGCGGCGAAGATATCCACTTGCATCACCACGAGCATTAGACGCGCCCCGTTGCAATATGGTATAAAATTTTACGCTTCTTTGCGACGTCTGCTAAAATTTACACGTTGCTCGGAGAAAATTTTATAAATTTTAAAACGCCGCTTGCGATAAATTTTATGCGTCTTTTGGGCGACGCACGTCTCGGGCAGATACGGGCGCCTGCGCGAATACGCGGCTAACCGTAGCTACCTAGGCGCGCTTATGGGCATTTTGCAAGCGCACCATTGACTTCTTATAGGCGCGCGACGATTTGTCGTGCATTCGCCGCATATGTTTCGTAGCCACTACCGAGGCGCGTCAAATTTAGCCCCTCGCCGCCTTTAAATTTTAAAATTTTTAAAATTCGCTTGCGTTTTCTGCGCCCAAGCTACGCGGAATTTTGAAATTCCTTGTATAATCTGAAGCAAATTTTAAAATCTAAGGAAAGCCATGCAAATATTAAGACAAAAGCGCTTTAGCGGCGAGCGCGCGCTGTTCGGCGCAAAGGATCTGCGGATCGAAAATTCCGTCTTCGGCGAGGGCGAGTCGCCGCTAAAACACAGCGCAAATATCGTCGCGCAAAACTGTAAATTTGAGTGGAAATATCCGTTTTGGTACGCCGAAAATATCCGCGCGCAGGACTGCTTATTCGACGAGGTCGCGCGCGCAGGGATCTGGTATAGCCGCGGCGTAGTGCTAAAAGACTGCCTCTACGGCGCGCCCAAGGGGCTTCGCCGCGTAAAAGACGCCGCGTTGCAAAACGTAGAATTTCACGATGCGCAAGAGACCTTGTGGCACTGCAGCGACGTCACGCTAAAAAACGTCACCGCAAAGGGCGCGTATTTCGGGCTTGATTGCGAAAACTTAAGCATCGAAAATCTATCGCTCTTCGGAGATTACTGCTTTGACGGCTGTAGAAACGTAACGATCAAAAACTCCAAGCTCCTATCTAAGGACGCATTTTGGAACTGCGAAAATATCGTGGTCGAGAACTGCTTCATCGCGGGCGAATACTTCGGCTGGAATTCTAAAAATGTAACGCTACGAAAATGCAAGATCGAGAGCCTGCAGGGCTTTTGCTATATGCAAAATTTACTCTTGCAAGACTGCGAGCTGATAAATACGACGCTGGCGTTTGAATACAGCGACGTCCGTGCCGAGATAAAAGGCGCAATCGATAGCGTCAAAAATCCAAGCAGCGGGCTAATCCGCGCGGCAAGCATCGGCGAGCTGATCCTAGATGGCGCAACGGACGCGTCTAAAACTGAAATCATTACTGAATTAAGGGCGTAAGATGGGACTTTTTGATTTTATAAGTGGCAAGGAGAAATACGACTTTGACACCCTGCCGAACCGCCGCGGCACGAAGTCGCTTAAATGGGACGTAGGCGAGAACGAGCTTCCGATGTGGGTCGCGGATATGGACTTTGCCGTAGCGCCCGAGATCATCGAGGTTCTGCAAAAGCGGCTAAATGAGCGAGTTTTAGGCTATTCGATTATCGATGATGAGTGGCGTAGCGCGTATCAAGGCTGGTGGCTCTCGCGCCACGATTATGAAATCCAAAAGGAGTGGCTAATCTATGCTAGCGGCACGCTGCCTGCGATCGATTCGATCATCCGTAAGCTTACTTCGCCCGCCGAAAACGTGCTGCTGATGAGCCCCGTTTACAACTGCTTTTACTACTGCATCAAAAACGCCGCCCGCGTGCCGATAGAAAACGAGCTTACCTACGCTAACGGCGATTATAGCATCGATTGGGAGGATCTACAGGCAAAGCTCGCCGATCCGCAGACGACGCTTTTTATCCTTTGCAACCCGCACAATCCGGTCGGCCGCACCTTTAGCAGGGATGACCTTGCTCGTATCGGCGAGCTGTGCGAGAAGCACGACGTGACGGTGCTTAGCGATGAGGTGCATTGCGATCTGACCGAGCCCGGCGTGCGTTACACGCCATTTGCTGCGGCAAGTAAGACTTGCGAGAGAATTTCGGCTAGCATAATCGCGCCCACGAAGGCGTTTAATATCGCGGGGCTGCAAAGTGCGGCGGTCTTTGCCGCAGATAAGCGCTTGCGTCATAAAATTTCAAAGGCGCTAAATTCCGACGACATCGCCGAGCCGAATTTTTTCGCAGTGCAGGGCGCGATCGCCGCATTTACGAAGGGTGCGGCGTGGCTGGATGCTCTGCGCGAATACCTCAGCGAAAATCGCAAATTCGCGGCGGAATTTATCGCGCGTGAGCTTCCGCAGGTGCGCGTCGTGCCGCAAGACGCGACCTATCTGATGTGGCTTGATGCGGGCGCTTACACGCAGGATAGCGCGGAGCTTGCGCGCTTCATCCGCGAAAAAACGGGGCTGTATCTCTCCTGCGGCGCGCAATACGGCAAGGGCGGCGAGAAATTTTTGCGCCTAAATATCGCGACCTCTAGGGCGCTGCTAAAAGACGGGCTAGGGCGGCTGAAAGAGGCGCTAAAGATTTGCC
>CAUUQJ010000118.1:0-5011 GCA_963547085.1 uncultured Campylobacter sp.
GGCGGCGACGGAGCCTATCTGATGCGGTATTTTCGCAACTCGATCTACGAAAAGGATCTGATCTTTAAATCGATGGTAAGCCTGATCGCAAAAAAGGGGCTCGCATGATAACCATAGCGCTACCAAAAGGCCGCATAGCCGACGATACGCTTAAAATTTTCAAAACCATCTTCGGGCTTGATTTCGCCTTTGAGGATCGCAAACTCATAATGCAAGAGGGCGATTTTAAATTCCTCTACGTCCGCAACCAAGATATCCCCACTTACGTTATGGGAGGCGCGGCGGATATCGGCGTAGTGGGGCTTGACGTGCTTGAGGAGCATCGCCCGGACGTGCTTACGTTGCTCGATCTTAAAATCGGAAAATGCCGCGTCTGCGTGGGCGTGCATGCGGGCACCCAGCTAAACTACGGCGCTCCGAGCCTAAAAATCGCTACGAAAATGCCTAGCATCACGCGCGAATACTTCGCCTCCAAGGCCGTCGCCGTAAATATCATCAAACTCTACGGCTCGATCGAGCTTGCCCCGCTCATAGGGCTTGCCGACGCTATCGTCGATGTCGTGGAAACCGGCGCTACGATGAAGCAAAACGGGCTGCAGCCCGCAGAAACCATAATGCAAAGCTCCGCGCACCTCATCGCCAACAAAAACAGCTTCGTGTTAAAACGAGATGAAATTTTAAATTTAAGAGATAAACTAGCCCGCACGATCGCATAAACGCTCGCTTACCCCGCCCATGCAGTGCTTGCGGCCAGCGCGGCGCACTCTCACAAATCATTATTGCCAGCCTCGGTGCTGTAGTTTAAAAACCGCCGCTACAGATAGAATGTTGCGGCGGCAACCGCGCTTCTTAAATTTAAACCAGCTTGCAAATTTGATTTATTAAGAAGTGGGAGCGCCGTCGAGCCGTGCAGCGTAAAATTTTAAAATTCTATCGCTACAAATTTTAAAATTTAGCCTAAATTTACAGCTCGTAGAATTCCGAAATTCTAAAACTTCACGGCGCAGAATTTTAAAATTCTAAAATCCCGCTTCACAATTTCACTCCGTAAAATTTCAAAATTTTGCAAGTTCTAAATTTAGGCTCAAATTCCCGAGGCTTGAAAACGGCAGAATTTCTGAATTTCAACTCGCTAAATTTCGCTGCTAAAAATCGTGCAAAATTTAATCGGTGCTACTCTTTAAGCGTAGAAAGTAGCCCGCGCCAAAATCAAGATGCTAGCCACCCGCATCGCAGCGACGTAGAACTCCACAAGCCCCGCGTGCAAGACGATCCCTGGCTGCAGCGACATTTGAAAAACTGCTTCATAAGGCTTACAAAGCCTGCACAAGCAGCATTATCACCTATATTTTCGGGCAGGACAAACACGCTTAGCGCGAGCAATATATACAGCGCGAAAAATTTCAAATACAGCCGTTTAACAATTTTGATAAATTTTGGATTTAAGACAGGTTGTATCCCGGCGCCTGGCTCGGCTCGAGCCCAGTCCGCACTAGCTTGATTTTTCGGGCACCGTTTACTCGCCAGCTTTGTTTCGGATTTTTTCTGCGCGTCTTGGGTCTGTTTTTGCGTGCTTTACTAAATTTGCTCGGCGAAATTTTACCACGATAAAATTTTACATAGTAAAACTATGCCTAAAATTTCAAATCCGCTAAAGTTTAAAATTTTAAAGCTACGTGGAGATTCGCCAAAGTAAGGCTTCGCAAAAATTTAGCTCGAAATTTAAAAACGCTCATGTCGTTTATCATGCCGCAGGTAGGCTAGCGCGACAATATAATTCATTCTCTACCGAGGCACGGCTAGCTGTCATTGCGACGACTCAAACGGCGCGCTATAAGCCTTGCCGACGCAATAAAACAGAAGCAGTCTATGTGCCTGTAAATTTGTGGCAGATAAAATTCCGCCTCGATAAACGCAATAAATTTAGATATCACGGACGATCTGCGTGATTTTAGTTTTTGCGTGCAACACAGTAAATTTTACATGCAGCAAGCTTTGAGTCGAAAATATTGTCGTCTCTTATCACAGCCGCGCCAAAGCCTAGGCTTTCTGCGCACTCAAATACCGCTTGTATGCGGTGCAACAAGCAAGAATAAAATTTTACCGGCCTAGCGTGGCGATAGAGCCGCTACCCCGCTTACGCCGCGATGATTTCGCGCACCTTTTCGGTAAAATTATCGCTCACGATGTATTCGGTCGGATAAACGAGCACCTCACTGCCGTTGCGGATCCTAAGGATCAGCCGCTTGGTGTTTTTCAGCGCCGTGTCGCAAAAGGCGAGATGGTAAATTTTATAAATTTTCTCGCGACTTAGCTCGCCCAAGCTTAGCTCAAACTCGAAATCCTGCGCGTTTTTGCGCTGCTCTTTGCGCGCTTTAAAAGCGAGATCCTCCGCAGTAAACCCGCCCCTTCGCTCAGCAAAATTTCCTCCGCCAAAGCTGCCACCTCGTTCGCCACCAAAGTTTCTGCTGGAGCCGAAATTGCCGCCGCTAAAGCCCTCACGCTCCCTACCACCGAAGCCTCGCATCTTACTAGGCGCGTAGCCGTCGATGTTTTGCGCGGCATCTAGGGTTAAAATTTCATCCAAATAAATTTGAAATTTCCCGCCGTAAGGGGATGTATTTTTACTAAGCCGCGCCCAAAACGCCATCGGGCGCTCCAGCTGCGCATCCGTTAGCGCAGTGACCGCATCACAAATATCGCCGAAAGCGCTCATCTCGAAGCTGCCCGCAAGATCAAGCACCGTAAGATTTGCCATCTGCTTGCCCGATTTGGTCGTGCGGGTGTGGACGTTTTCGATCTTACCGACGCACAAAATTTTAACGCTTGCGTCCTCGTCGCCCACCAGTTCGTCAAATTCGTTCGATTTAGTATGTGCAATCGCTCCAAGCTGCGCGGCGTAGGCTTTGAGTGGATTCTCGCTCAAAAATACTCCCGCGCGTGGACGAAAGCTCGCATCGCGGGCGTTTTGCAGGCTCATCATCGAAAGAAACGACAGCTGATACGCTGCGCCGCCGACCGCGCTTTTTGAAATTTTAATCATAAAAGCATACGGACGCTCCCGCTCCTGCGGGCTTAAGCTTTCGATCGCCTTTAGCGCGTTATCGAACACCGCGAGCTCGAAGCTGCCGTGCAGATCAAGCACGTTTAAAATCCCCATTTTTTTGCCCGTTTTCGTCATGCGCGTGGATAGATCCTCGATCCGCCCCACGCTAAGCACCTCGGCGCTATCGCCCTCGATCTCGCTAAACGCCGAGGATAGCGTGTAGTCGATACCTTCTATCTCCTCTTTGTAATCATCCAGCGGATGCCCCGAGAGATACACGCCCACGGTCTGCTGCTCAAATTTTAAAATTTCGCCCTGCGGAAATTCCTTGTCGGTATCGACGAAGCTTACGCTCATGCCGCTCGTCATATCCTCATCCTCGCCAAAAAGCGAGCTTGCGGCGTCCTTTTTAATCTCGGTGATCTTTTTCATCACGTCTAGAATATTTTCCATATTTTGAATCATCGCCAGGCGACTCTTGCCCAGGCAATCCATCGCGCCTGCGTAGATCAGCGACTCGATGACCTTTTTATTGACGCGGAAATTATCCACGCGCGAAGCAAAATCGTCGATGCTTTGAAATTTAGCCTCGCTTTGAAGCTCTAAGATATTCTCGATCGCGGCACCGCCCACGCCCTTGATCGCGCCTAGGCCATAGATGATCGAGGTGCCAGATTTGGAGTTTTCGTCGTCCACGACGCTAAAGCCCCTTAAACTTTGATTGATCGACGGCGGCAAAAGCCCGATGCCTAGGCGGCTAGCCTCGTCGATATATTTTGAAATTTTATCGGTATTGCCCTCCTCCGAAGTAAGCAGCGCCGCCATAAACTCCGCCGGATAGTAGGTCTTAAGATAGGCCGTTTGAAAGGTGATCATCGAATACGCCGCGGCGTGGGATTTGTTAAAGCCGTAGGAGGCAAATTTCATAATCAGATCAAATAGCTCATCCGCCTTTGCTACGTCAAAGCCCAGCTCTTTAGCGCCGCTTAGATACTGCTCGCGCATGTGAGCAAGCTTCTTCTCATCCTTTTTACCCATCGCGCGGCGCACCAGATCGGCATCGCCCAAGCTAAAGCCGCCCACCTTCTGCACGATCTGCATGACCTGCTCTTGATAGACGATGATGCCATATGTTGGCTCTAAAATTTCTTTTAGCTCAGGGAAGATATAGCTAGCTTTCAGCTCGCCGTGTTTGATCCTGATAAAATCAGGTATTAGATCCATCGGCCCCGGGCGGTAAAGCGAGATCATCGCGATGATATCCTCGAAGCGGTCCGGGCGCAGGTTCATCGCCAGATCCTGCATGCCTGCGCCCTCTATTTGAAAAATCCCCAGCGTATTGCCGCTTTGAATCGTTTTGTAAGTTTGCGGATCGTTAAAATCGATCTCCTCCCAAACTATGTCGCGATTATAGCGGCGCTTGACGAGCTTGATGGCGTTATCGATCACATCGAGGTTTTTAAGGCCAAGGAAGTCAAATTTTATCAGATCGACGTCCTCGAGATAGTTTTTGGTGTATTGCGTTACTAGGCGCGCATCCTCGCCCTTATCCTGCTTAAATAGCGGCGCCTTGTTCCACAGCGGCTCGTTTGAGATCACCACTCCCGCGGCATGCATTCCTGCGTTTCGATTTAGCCCTTCAAGGCCCAGCGCAAACTCCCAAACCTGCTGTGCGATCGGATCTGCATCGATAAATTCTTTCAGCTTCGGCTCGGCGTCGTAAGCCTGCGTAAGCGTGATGCCGAGTTTATCGGGGATCAGCTTCGCCATCTTATCGGCTTGCGAAAGCGGCATATCGCAGACGCGAGCCACGTCGCGGATGACGCCGCGCGCGAGCAGCTTGCCGAAGGTCGCAACCTGCGCGACGTTGTATTTGCCGTACTGATCGATGACGTAGTCGATCACCTCGCCTCTGCGCGCCTGGCAAAAGTCCACGTCGATGTCGGGCATCGAGATACGCGACGG
>CAUUQJ010000119.1:0-4978 GCA_963547085.1 uncultured Campylobacter sp.
TCCTCGATGTAGTGCCCCACAAATTTTGAGAGATTATTGAGTATCTCGCCGCCCTTGCGGAAGCCCAGCGCGCAGCCTTCATAGGCGAAAAACACCCCCGCTTGGTAGCTCTGGGCGCGCTCGTCTTTGTTTAGCTCGTAAAATTCCTGATATAAAAATTTCTGATTTCCGTATTCGCCGCCGTTTTCCTCTATCTTTTTGCCGTCGGCGTCGAAAATCGCCACATTCGCCCCCTCGCGCGCCAAAAACGGCTTTTTGATCATCTTTTTGCCGATGATCGGTGAAAAGGAGCTTTGCAGCAGCAGCGGGTGGTTCGGATAGAGATCCCACAGGATTTTCATAATCCCCTTGCTTTGGAAAAGCAGCGTGTATGCGGGATTTAGGATGATCGCCTTTTGGTTTTGCACGATGTTTTTTAAGATGAGCGCAAGCTCGCCCTCCTCGATCGCGATCGCCTCCCAAGGGATGAGCTTGAACCAATACTCGTAGTTTTCGCCCTCAAAAAACACCCCCTCTTCGTCGTTAAATTCCACCTCGTCCACGTAGGCAAAGCGCGTCTTAAAGCCCGCATCCTCCGCGGTCTGCTGCAAAAGCTTCGTCGTCTTTTCATCCTCGACGTTGCCCGCGACGCTGCTAAATAAAATTTTCCACCCCTCGTAAAATTTGGAAAAGTCCTCGAGCTCGCCGTCAAGCACCACGAGCCGCTTGAAATTATCGCGCAGCGCGTCGTAGAGGTCGTTGAACTGGCTCGCCTCGTCCATACCGTTTTCTTTGAGCATCGCCCACTGGATGATCGCCGTCTCAAACACCGCCGTGGGCGTGTCGGCGTTAAATTCTATCAGCTTGATAGGCTTGCCATCCAGCCCTCCTGCGAAATCGAAGCGCCCGTATAGGTGCCAGTGCACCTCGTTTTCCCAGCTTTGTTTGATGAGATCAACGAGGTTAAAGGGGATGCCGAGTTCGTGGAAGAGGTTATTGTCGATGACGTGCTGCGCGGCCGCGACAAACATCTCGTATAGCTCGTTCGCCGCTTCGTAGTATGCATCTGCCTCCGCAGCGCTCACGCGCACGATCTCGTCGCTGACGTAAGGGGTCTCGTCGGCGTCCGTGTGCCAGTAAAAGCCGAGCTTTTCGAGATATTCGTTGCTTAACGGCGTTATCTTTTTTAGTTGCATTTTTATCCTTTTTTTAAAATTTTAACTCATCTGCGCTGCGATCTTCGCGGCTTTTGCTAGTTTTGATACGCATACGTCTTCGCGTAAATTTAAAGCGCGCAAGGCGCACGGAAAAATTTAATTAGCGTAGATCATGCGCAACGACCGTGCGTAAATTTAAGCCGCATGAGATCTGCGACTAAATTTAAACGGCGCGCAGACGGTGTGGACCGGGCGCGACAGAAGCGATGAAATTTAGTCAAACTTCAATCGTACGTTTTTGAAAAATCTGCGTCAAATCAATGCTAAATTTCACGCAAATTTTAAAATTCTACGTTTCAAATTTAAACTCGCCGCGTAAAGCGCTGTATGTTTCAAAGCGCGCTTAGCCGCCGAAAAAACCGCCGCTCTTGCCGCTCTTGCTTCCGCCGAAAAATCCGCTTCTACCGCTTCGCGCCTTATCGTTTTGCTGCTTTGCTTGATTGAAGCTATTTACACTTCTGGAGTAGGCGCTCGGGCTTTTGTAGGCGGTTTGGCGCTGGCTTTGATAGGCAGGGTTGTTAAACAGCTTGCCGCCGATCCATGAGCCGATGATGGCGCCTGCAGCGCTTGCCAAAATCGCTTCGCCCAGGCTCATGCCGCCGCTGCTAAGCTGCGCGTTTTGGTTGGTTAAATTTGAAGTACCGGCGTCGATTTTAGCGTTTTCTTCGGCCAGAAGGGCTTTGGTTTCATCATCGCTTAAAATTCTCTCCGTGCCGTCGAGCGATCTTAAGATGATCTGGGTTTTTTCGCTCGGAAATTCCTCTAAAATTTTATATTTTCCCGGCGCGACCTCTTCGAGCCGCACGAGCGCGCCTTCTTGCAGACGGACATTTTGCTCCTGCCCCCTATCGTCGCAGCCTGCTAACGAGCCTGCCATAACGAGCCCGAAGCCGCTTACCAGCGCATAGCTAGCGATTTTGCGTAGTTTCATTTAGATCCTTTCAATGATTTTATATCTAAGCTTTGATTTATCAAAAGCTCGTTTCCCTCGACGCGGATAAACTCGCTCTTGCCTATATTTTCGATGATTAAGCTTTGCGCTTTGAGGCGTTTTTTGCGTTTGAGCGATTTTATGAATTTTGCAAGGCTCGTCCATTCGCTACGATCGAAGGTTTTTTCTTTGATTTCGACATCATAGGGTTTGGCCTCGCGGCTTTTGCTCGAAAGCAGCGGTTTGTCGAAAAATGACAAAAAATACCTGAGCTTCTCGTCGCGCTCTTTATACATCAGCTTGATTTCATCTTTTGAGGCGATTAAAATTTCCTCTTTTTCTTTGTGAAGTCTGTCCTTATCACTTTGCAGTGCTTCGATTTTACCTTTTAGCTCGGAGATTTCTTTGATGAGATAGTCGATGAAGCTTTGAGTGCCAGCTGCGCCGCTGGTGCGCGAGCTTTTCGCAGAGCTTTGCGAAGCGGGCTCGCTTTGCATTTCATCATCTAAAAGCACGTAGCGTACGCCTCCGCTTTCCTCGGCGCGCAAGGAATTTCTGCGGATGCGGTTATAGACGGCTTCTTTTGAAATTCCTAAAATTTCGGCTGCTTCGCCGATCGAGACTTTTTTCATACAAAGATGCCTTTTAGCGTTTTAGGTAATTATTGCTAAATTTGCCTAAAATAGGCATTAAACGCTTCGTTTACAAAGATAGATTCCGCCTTACCGCAGCCGGCGCGCGATAAATTCCGCTCGCTTGCGCTTGCGCGATATAAAATTTCGCTTCGCTTGCAAAGCCGCGTAAAATTATTTTTTGCTAAGCTTTTAAAATTTTAGCTAATAATGTTGCTTAATTAAGTATATTTTTTATACACTTACAAAAATTTTAGTATTTCAAAGGAGGCGAAATGCCCGAATCGCC
This sequence comes from uncultured Campylobacter sp., assembly GCA_963547085.1. Taxonomy (GTDB): domain Bacteria; phylum Campylobacterota; class Campylobacteria; order Campylobacterales; family Campylobacteraceae; genus Campylobacter_B. The sequence goes on from CAUUQJ010000119.1 coordinate 3,049, forward strand.
TAAATATAAAAAATCCGAAATTCGCTGCAAGCTCATTTTAGACGCGGCGCTGGAACTGTTTTTAGCCAAAGGCTACGAAGCTACGAGCTTAAGCGATATTATAGAGCTTAGCGGCGGCTCGCTATCGTCGGTTTATAAGTATTTTGATAACAAAGAAAGCCTATTTTTGCGCATCATCGAACTGCAAAGCAAAAAGCTTGATGAGCAAATGAACGAGCGCATGCGAATCAATAAAGACCTAAAATTGCGCGAGTATCTGCAGGAGTTTGCAGGGATTTATCTGGAGTTTCTTTTCGCTCCGGAGGCGATAAAATTCTACCGGCTGATACTTTTCAGCGGCTTTAACGGCGCGCTTAGCGAGAGCCCAAAAATCTTTTTAAAAAGCGGCGTGCTAGGTTCGCCGAATGCGCTGGATGAGTATTTGGCGGCGCATGCGGACGAGTTTGCGCCTGGGCGCACGGCAAAAAGCCTAGCGCTATATTTTTGCTTTTTGCTTAGAGAGCCGCATTTTAGCAGGCTGCTGTTTTTCGACGAAAAGCTAAATTTCAAAGCGAGCGAGCTAATCAAGGACCGCATCGATATGTTTTTGCTAGGCGTAAAAAAGCGCTAGTGGCGGAATTTTACAGCGTAAATTCCGCGCGCTTCGCGCCTTTAAATTTTATGAGCGGCTTGGGACTTATAATTTGATTCTATCCGTTACCAAGCGCTATAAAACGCCGCATATCCCGCGCTTAGAATTGCAATTCTATCGGCGCAGAATTTTTAAAACGATTAGGGCTGAAATTTTTATTTTCCGCATTAAATTCTGTGCCGAAGTTAGAATTTCGTCGTGGAATTTCGCGTCTCTTGCCTGCGCCTTTAAATTTGCGCCACTCAGATTTTAAATTTAATAAAACCTCTTATAATCCCGCGAAATTTCAGATCAAAAGGATTAAAAATGGATTATGATATCATCGTAATAGGCTTTGGCAAGGCGGGCAAAACCCTTGCCGCAAAATCCGCCGCGCTCGGTAAAAAGGTCGCTCTCATCGAGCGCTCGCCGCAGATGTACGGCGGCACCTGCATCAACGTAGGCTGCATCCCGACCAAGAGGCTAGTTACGGCGAGCAAGGAAGCAGGTTTCGTAAATTTTGGCGTGCTCGGAGAGTATTTCGTGCTGAGCATGCAGAAAAAGGACGAGCTCGTAGAGGCGCTGAGGGCGAAAAATTTAGCCATGCTAAAGGGTAACCCGAATATCGATGTAATCGACGGCGAAGGCTCATTTACGAGTGCGAATTCCGTGCGCGTGCTAAGTCATGACGGACAAACGCGTGAAATTTCAGCAGGAACGATCGTCGTAAATACGGGCTCGAGGGAGGTCGAGCCTAGCTTTGAGGTAAGCTCACAGATCGCTTATAGCAGCGAAGAAATTTTAAATTTAAAGATCCTGCCGAAGCATCTAGTAATCATCGGCGGCGGATTTATCGGGCTTGAGTTTGCTTCGATGTTTGCGGGATTTGGCTCGAAAGTAAGCGTGCTGATGCGCTCGAAATTTATGAAAAACGAGGATGAGGACGTGGCCGCCAGCGTCAAATCTGCTCTGCAGGCCCAAGGCGTGGAGATTATCGAGGGCTGCGAGTTTTTGAGCTTAAAGGGCGGCGAGCTGAAATTTAACCTCGCGGGCGAGAGCAAGGCGATCGCGGCGGACGCGTTTTTATACGCCCTCGGTCGTCGCGCGAATACGAATGATCTAAATTTAGCCGCTGTGGGGGTACAGACGGATGCGCACGGCAATATCATTACGAATGAGCATCTGCAAAGCTCGGCTGCTGGCATCTACGCAGCAGGCGACGTGCGCGGCGGCGAGATGTTTACCTACACTAGCTTAGACGATTTTAGGATCATTTTTAGCGCGCTTTTCGGAGACGGCGCGCGCACTACGAAAAACCGC
>CAUUQJ010000120.1:0-4974 GCA_963547085.1 uncultured Campylobacter sp.
AAATCCGCACGGATCGTGCGCCACTACTTTTACCGTGAATTTATAAAGGTAAAATTCTAAGCTTGCGGTTAATCTTAAAATCGTAAAAATTTAATGCTTTAAAACGGTAAAATTCTTAGGTGTAGTAATTTTAGAATTTTACCGCAAAATTTAAGTGCTAATCCCGAAGATGTAAATGCGAGATTTCCATAAAGCAAACAGGCGAATCCGTCTCTAGATAGGTTAACATTAAGATGCAATTCTTTTACGTGCTCGCTTAGAATTTTGCCTATGGCAACCAACCAAATTTTAATGATTTTATGGCACTTCTACGTTGGCTCGAACTAGGGGTCGTGAGATATCCGAAGCAATTATGAAACAAATTTAAAGTGGCAAATGGAGACATTAATAAAATTCCGCTTTTTCAACTTGAAATTATAACGATTCTTAGAAAAAAGCGGATTGAGTAAAATTTCATAAATTCCATCAATTTAAGCGCTTAGCAGATAGCACTAAAAAATAGGAAATTAAGCTTGTGTAATGATATTTTTAAAAATTTTAAAATTTTATACGCGTAAGCGGGTAAAATTTGACATCTAATACCGGCAGCACCCTTGATTATCATATAATTGCATCTGAATTGCTCGCAAATTTCAGATTAAACAATCCTGCCTGCAATTTGACATCTAATAATTATTTGGAATTTAAAAGCGGATGGAGCGGGAGTTCGTTCGCTACATCCTGCGCTAGCACGTTAGAATTTTTAAAATTTAAAGTTATACCCCAGATAAATTCCATGGTTAGTCTCATACACCTTGTCTACGCCTTCTCCAAGCTTACTGGCCTTGTACCTCGTGTAGTCCGCTTTATAGCCAAACTCGATCTCGTTATGCTCGTCAAAGCTATATAGCCCACCCAGTCTTGCGCCGATGACCCAGCCAGGCAGAGTCTTTGAAAGCGAATCGCTGCTTCCGTCAGATTCGTCATATGAATAAATTTTATATTTCAAAAATGAAACTCCTGTATATGCGCCCGCTACGAGTTTAAAGCCGTTTGTAATCTCAGGCGTAAAATCCCCGCCTACGAGCAAGCTATGCTTATTCCACTCGTGTTTAAATATGATGTCCTCCTCGTCAGTGCCAGTTTTCGAAGCTTTGAAATCATACAAGTACTCACCGTACGCCCTAGCTATACCAAAATCATAGCCGCCTTTAAAGCCGAGCGCAGCCTGCCCCTTATTATCTTTATTCGTGCCATAATCTTCCTCGTCAGACCATTTAGTAGTGATGCTGGATTTAAAAGAATAATCTCCCTCGATACCTAAAAATATCCCCTCGCCGAAGCTTGAGCTCGCGCACACCGCAGCGGTAAACGCCGCGATTAAAATTTTGTTTTTCACATTTTCTCCTTACAATTTATAATTTCGGGCTTTCCACCGCCGCCGCTTTTGCCATTTTACCGCTTGCTATCTTTAAGCGTCTTCCGCCAAGCTCGCTCATAAGCGCGTTTAAAATTTGTTGATTATAATATCCTTTTTTTGAAATTTCGATGAATTTTGCGACAAGACTTGGAATTTTATCTCACTCGCCTTGGATAAAATTCTATCTCGATTGCCAGCGCGGAATTCGACGAAATTATACGCTGCCTCCTTTGGGCAGCTAGCAAATTTAAATGCCAGAGCCATTAAAAAATAATCTGTGATGAAATTTAAAGCGCTTACTTAGTTGTTCGTTTTTATGTATAATTTAAAATTTACACACGAGATAAGTGCCGTGTTACCGATAGTAACTGCACTTTTAAAAATTTAAGACGATTTGATTTGGAATTTATAAAATTCCCGCCTCATTTTTGTATCATAAGCCAAATCTAAAAAAAGGAGTATCTATGGAAGAACACAAAGTGGAGTTACGCAACTCCCGCTTACAAGGACCACTGGACTCAGACGTAGACGAGCTGGGTTTAGACAGGCTCACCGACACCGTGCCGTTCCCTAAGCGTGGTGTCATCATTATGGCGATTGCCGCTGCAGTGGGCTTTGCTCTATATGCCGCGTTACCATTTGAGCCTAATGTCAAAAAAGGCCTTGCGTTACTTGCTTTTATCGCGATTATGTGGCTTACAGAGGCCGTGCATATCACGGTAACCGCGCTTATGGTGCCGGTGCTTGCGGTAGCTATCGGGCTTGGCAAATTCGCTAAAGATGGCACTTTTACGGCCGCCACCATCAAAAGCACACTTGCAAATTTTGCAAACCCTACGATCTTTACCTTTTTCGGCGGCTTTGCTCTGGCAACGGCTCTGCATATGCAAAAGCTAGACAAAAAGATCGCGATGTGGCTAATCGCCCGCGCAGGCGGTCGCTTGGGTGTAGCTGCGATTTTAATCTGCCTTGCTACGGCGATCCTTTCGATGTGGGTTTCAAACACCGCAACTGCTGCGATGATGCTTCCGATCGCGCTTGGAATTTGCGCCAATATGGACGAGAGCAAAGATCGCGGCACGCTTGTGTTTTTGCTTTTAGGCATCGCGTATTCTGCAAGCATCGGAGGTCTGGGCACGCTCGTGGGATCTCCGCCAAATTTAATCGTGGCTCAAGCCTTGCACTACAGCTTCGCGGACTGGATGAAGGTAGGTTTGCCGCTAATGTGCGTGATGCTACCGATAATGCTTGTGGTGCTTTATATAATTTTCAAGCCGAATTTAAGCCATAAAATAGAGATGGATCTGGAGCATATCCCTTGGACGCGCGAGCGCATTATTACGATCGTCGTATTTGCTCTAACGGCGCTTGGTTGGATATTTTCAAAGCAAATTTCAGCCCTTGTGGGCTTTAAAGTGGATGATGCTTACGTCGCCATCTGCTCGGCAGTCGTAATCGTCATACTAGGGCTTGCTAAATGGCATGACATCGCCGAAAATACCGAATGGGGCGTGTTGCTGCTTTTTGGCGGCGGACTTACTCTAAGTGCGGTTTTAGGCGATTCCGGAGCCTCTAAGGTGCTTGGCGATCTAGTCGCGCACACTTTCGGCGGAGCGCCTACTTACATCGTACTTTTAGTAACAGCGGTTTTCATCATCTGCCTTACAGAATTTACGAGCAATACCGCCTCTGCTGCACTTTTAGTGCCCGTATTTGCGGGTGTAGCGGCTCAGATGGGACTACCGAAAGAAACTCTTACGATCATCATCGGCGTGGGCGCGAGCTGCGCTTTCGTAATGCCGGTAGCGACGCCGCCAAATGCTTTGGTTTTCGGTACGGGACGCATCCGACAAATAGAGATGGTACGAAGCGGCGGAATTTTAGCGATATTTTCCGCGATTTTAGTTTCCGGCTACGCGTATATTTTTTACTCGTAAAATTCCGTCAAAATTCTATAGTCCGGGTATCTGCTCGGACTAAATATATTTATAAGATATATTTTTAAACTCCTAAATTTTCGGAATTTTTATAAAAAAATTCTGATTTAATACTATTTTAATCAGTTATCTGTATAATACGCATATTTTATGGAAAGAAGAATTTATGGATTTTGATTTTATAGCCAAATTTAGCCCGATGTTCGTAAAGGCGGGTATTTTAACGCTGAAGCTCGCATTTTATGGGATTTTACTATCCATCATCATCGGTTTTATCTGTACGCTGATAAAATACAAAAGATTGCCGCTGCTAAGCCCGCTTGTAAACGCATATATCGAGCTATCTCGCAATACTCCGCTTTTAATTCAGCTATTTTTTCTATACTACGGCCTGCCGAAGCTAGGCGTTCAAATTTCTGGCTTTACCTGCGCGATCGTGGGGCTTGCGTTTTTGGGCGGAAGCTATATGAGCGAGAGCTTTAGGCTCGGTTTTGAGGCGATAAAAAAATCCCAGATTGAAAGCGCTATGAGCCTCGGTCTTAGTGAGGCGCAGATAGTGTTTTACGTCGTGCTGCCGCGCGCCTTTGCGATCGCCCTGCCCTCCATCAGCGCAAACGTAATCTTTCTGCTTAAAGAAACCTCGATCGTTAGCATCGTAGCGCTCGCCGATCTCGTTTATGCCGCAAAGGATGTGATCGGGCTGTATTACAAAACGAACGAGGCGCTATTTATGTTAAGCGTTTCGTATCTGATCATAATCCTGCCGCTTTCGCTAGCGCTTACGCTGCTTGAAAAGCGCCTTGCGTATATGAGGGGCTAGCGATGGAACTCTTAAGCGGCGAAAATTTAATCAGGCTTCTTGACGGGCTCGGGGTCACGCTGCAAATCGCGCTCATCTCGATCGCGGTTTCGCTCGCTCTAGGCTTGGTGCTTGGAATTTTAATGGCCTCTGGGCGCAGAGCCTTATACATCCCGCTTAAAATTTGCCTGGAAATCGTGCGCATAATGCCGCCCATCGTTTGGCTATTTATCGTATATTTCGGCGCGAGCAAGGCATTTGGCATCCACATCTCAAATATCGCGGCTTCGATCATCGTCTTTAGCGTCTGGGGCGTTTTTGAGATGATGGATCTGGTGCGCGGCGCCGTGCTTAGCATCCCTAAGCATCAGTTCGAAAGCGCCGAAGCGCTCGCATTTAGTAGATCTCAAATTTATCTCTACGTGATCCTGCCGCTTGCGATGAGGCGCCTGGTGCCCGCAACGATAAATTTATTCAGCAGGATGATAAAAACAACCTCGATCGCCGTGCTAATCGGCGTCATCGAGCTCGTCAAGGTCGGACAGCAGATCATCGAAGTGAATGTCTTCCGCGACAATTATGCGCCGCTAATCATCTACGGAGCGATATTTTTCGTATATTTTTTGATCTGCTATCCGATCTCGGCGCTTTCGAAAAAACTAGAAAACAGGTGGAGCTGATGGGAATTTTAGAACTTCATAAAATCAATAAATTTTACGGCGAGCTGCACGCGCTAAAGGACGTCAGCCTTAGCGTCGCGCAGGGCGAAGTCGTAGTGATCCTGGGCCCTAGCGGCTGCGGCAAAAGCACCCTACTTCGCACGATCAACGGGTTAGAGC
>CAUUQJ010000121.1:0-4900 GCA_963547085.1 uncultured Campylobacter sp.
GTGCATCTGGGCGAGTTTTTGAAAAAGGAGTTTTTGCAAGGCGTCGTAGCGCAGATAAACTCGCTAAATTATGACGCGCTGCTGATCGTGGGCGATATGTTTGATCTGCGCTCGGATGAGCTCGGGGATATTTTGCAGCCTCTTGAGGCGATCAAAAAGCCTATCTTTTTCGTCACTGGCAACCACGAGTATTACCGCGGCGACGCAAGCGGGCTTATCGCAGCGATGCAAAAAGCGGGCGTGCGGGTGCTGCAAAACGAAAGCGTGGAATTTGAAGGGCTCAATTTAATGGGCGTGCACGATCTTAGCGGCTTTCGCTTCGGATACATGCAGCCCAATCTAAGCGCCGCGCTAGCGCAGGCGGATCCCGATAAACCAAAAATTTTACTCGCGCATCAGCCCAAATACGTCGTGGATTTCGTGCGCGACGAGGTCGATCTGTGTATCTGCGGACACACGCACGCGGGGCAAATTTTCCCGTGGACGCTTTTAGTGCTGCTTAGCCAGAAGTATCTTTACGGGCTGTATAACGACGGGCTGAAGCAAATTTACGTAAGCAGCGGCGTGGGGTTTTGGGGCCCGCCGATAAGGGTCTTTGCCGATGCCGAAATCGCGCTGCTTAAGCTTAGAAAGGCATAGATGAGAAGTTTTATTTCGAGGATTTTCGGGGTTATCGCTGCGGTGAAATTCCCTAAATTTATACAAAATTTTATAAACCGCAAATATGTGGAATTTTTTAAAATCGATATGAGCGAATTTGATCCGCCACAAAGCTACGTGAGCTTAAACGCGCTTTTTACCCGCCGCTTGCTGCGTCCGCGGGAGATAGCGGCAGACGAGACGGCTTTTATAAGCCCTAGCGACGGCGTGATCTTTGAGAGCGGATGCTGCGCCGATCTGCGAGCCTTTAGCGTAAAGGGCTGCGAATATAGCCTTAGCGAGCTATTGGGGCGCACGTTTACGGCGAGCGAAAGCGGCGGAGCGGTTAAAAATTTAGATGACGGGGCGGTTGCTACGAACGGGAGCGGCGAGGTTGGAACTGGATGCGCAAAAGATGCCGGCGCAGGGATGAAATTTCGCGCCGCGCAAGCAAAAATCATAAGCGGCGAAAACGGCGCAACTTATGTCGCGAGCGGCGTGCGGGCTGAAATTTACAGAGATGAAAATAGCGCGAGCCTCGAAACGAGCGCAGAGGACGTCCGAGGCGGCGAAAATACAAGCGGCGTAAATTTAAGCTACACAAACATCTATCTAAGCCCGCGCGATTATCATCATTATCATGCGCCGTGCGATCTGAGCGTGCTGCAGGCGCTTTATATCCCTGCCGATCTCTACAGCGTGGCGAAGAAATTTTTACTTAAAATTCCAAACCTCTATGCTAAAAATGAGCGCGTGATTTTAAAGTGCAAGATGCGTAACGGCGGGATTTTGTGGATGGTTTTCGTGGGTGCTTTAAACGTCGGCAAGATGAGATTTGATTTCGATACGCGAATACAAACGAATGCGTGCGCGAGTAGAGCTGAGGCCCTTTACGAATATGAAAATTTAAACTTTAAAAAGGGCGATCATTTGGGAAATTTCGAGCTGGGCTCGACGATCGTGCTCGTAGCGCAAAGCGAGTTTTTGAAATTTGAAATCTCGGCCGATACGTCCGTAAAATTCGGACAAAAAATCGCAGAATTTAATGAAATTTCATAAAATTCCATTTAAAATGCAGGATTTTTTCTTTAACTAAAATTAATTTTATTTAAATTTGGCTATAATCATCTCACTTTAAATCAAAGGATTTAACATGAAAAATTTAAAAGCTTTTACGATGATAGAGCTTGTTTTCGTCATCGTCGTTTTAGGTATTTTGGCGGGCATCGCGGTGCCTAGATTAGCCGCTACGCGCGATGATGCTACGATCGCTAAGATGCGCGGAGACATCGCTGCTATTAGAAGCGGACTTTCGCTAGTTAGAAGCGAGAATATGATGAGAGGCGTGACTACGTGGCCTGCTTTGGAGGGTTCAGACAATGCCACTCTTTTTGATGGCGTTTTGCAGCAACCTATCTATCCTATGAGAGATGGCGGTAGGAACGGCTGGGCTTTGGTTACGAACGGCAATGCTAATGCAACATCTACATATAGGGCTAGCGTAGCAGGCAAGAGTACTACTTTTGATTACTATCCGACATCGGCTTTGGCTACGGCAGCGGGTAGAAACGTAGGTTCATTCGACTGCGATCACAAAGACGAGCTTTGCCAATCCTTAGCTCAATAGCTAAATGCTCTATTATGAAGTTGCGGTTTTGGGCGCCAGCCTAAAGCCGCTTACTTATAGTTCAAATTTTAAAATCCCAACTTATCAAATCGTATCCGTTCCCGTAAAATCGAGCGTCAAATCCGCCGTGATTCTATGCGAGGTTACAAAACCGACCTTCAAAACCAAGGAAATTTCTGAAATTTCGCAGTTTAAATTTAGCTCGTTTCAGATCGCACTTGCAAATTTTATCGCGTACTACTATGTCTGCGAAAAGAGCGTTGCATTTGGGATTTTCGAGCCTGCAAGCGAGACGACGCAAGATTTTGCAAATCCTGCTACCAAACAGAACTGCATCTCTGAGCAAACTCCCACAGGCGAGCAAAATTTTGCACTCGGTAAGGATACTGGCATCACGCAAAATTTCGCTACCACGCCGAATTCTACGCAAAAACAAAATTTAAAGCAAGCGCCAAATTCTATCTCGCAAAATTTGGCGTCAAATTCTACCTCCGCGCAGAATTCTATCCAAGAGCGGGACTTTGTCAATGAACAAAATTCCGTCTCAATTCAAAATTCTACATTGGCTCAAAATTCCGCTATGACAATAAATTTAGCTGCCGCCCTCGAGCCGACACACAAACAAAATTCCGCCATCGCGCAAAATTCGATTCAAGAGCGGGATTTTACTGAGGGAGAGAATTCCATTTCGATTCAAAATCCTACTTCAGCGCAAAATTCCATCTCAATTCAAAATTCAGACGCCGCGGCACAAAGCCCCATCCCGACGTCGCTATCCCCGCTTCAAATAGGTAAAATTCCAAACCTTACCCCCGCGCAGGAGCAAGCGCGTAAATTTGCTGAAGCCAACGAGACGTCGCTTATTTTCGGCGATACGGGCAGCGGCAAGAGCGAAATTTATATCGCGCTGATCGCGCAGGCGCTCGCTGCGGGCAAGCAGGCGCTGTTTTTGATGCCTGAGATTTCGCTTACGCCGCAGATGACGAAGCGGCTACAGAGCTATTTCGGCGAGCGGCTCGGCGTCTGGCACTCCAAAATTTCGCCCAAAAAAAAGAGTGAAATTCTAGCGAAATTTAACGCAGGCGAGATCAGGCTTATCGCAGGCGCCCGCTCGGCGCTATTTTTGCCCTTTAGCGATCTGGGGCTCATCGTCGTGGACGAGGAGCACGACGACAGTTACAAATCCGCCGCCGCGCCGCGCCTAAATGCCCGTGACGCCGCGATTTTCGTCGGCAAGAAGCTTGGCATCCGCGTGGTTTTGGGCTCCGCGACGCCCGCGCTTAGCACCTACGCGAAGCAGCCGCACTTCCGCCTGCGCGGCACCTATTTTAGCAGCGCCAAGCGCTTCATTTTCGATGAGAGCGAGACGGGGCTGAGCCCCAAAATTTTAACCGAAATCGGGCGCAGCCTCGAAGCCGGCAAGCAGGCGGTCGTGTTTTTGCCGACGCGCGCGAACTACAAATATATGGTTTGCGAAAACTGCGGGCAGATCGTGCGCTGCCCGTTTTGCGCCGTCGGGATGAGCTACCACGCGGACGCTGCGGCGCTGAAGTGCCATTACTGCGGCTTTAGCACGTTTTACAGGGCGTCTTGCGAAAACTGCGGCGGCGAGGTGATGCAGGCGCGCAAGATCGGTACGGGCGAGCTTACCGCACAGCTCGCGGCGCGTTTCCCGAGCGCTCGCATCGCAAAATTTGATCGCGACGAGATTACCACGCAGCGCAAGCTCGAGGCGCTGCTCAATAACTTCAATGCCCATAAAATCGACATTCTGGTAGGCACGCAGATGCTTAGCAAGGGGCACGATTACCACGGCGTGGATCTTGCGGTGATAATGGGGATCGACGAGCATCTGAGCTATCCCGATTTTAGGGCGCGCGAAAAGACGCTGGCGCTTGCGATGCAGGTGGCGGGCCGCGCGGGTCGCTCGGGGCAGGGCAGGGTCGTCATACAAACGCGCCAGAGCGGCTTTTTTAGGGATTATATCGAAAACTACGATGATTTTTTGCGCGACGAGGCTGAGTTTCGCGAGGGGCTCTATCCGCCGTATATGCGGCTTTTGCGCGTGCTGATCTCGCATAAAAACGAAAAAGCGGCGAGCGAGATAATGAACGTGGCGCTTGAGCTTTTACGCCACAAACAGGCGGGAGGCAGCGCGTTTGTATCGCATGACGGGCTGGATACAGGCTCGAAGCGAGCAAGTTTAAATGCTTTAAATTTAGAAAATGCCGCAGGGAGCGGCAGCAGCGAAATATTAAATTTTAAATTTCAAAGCCCGGATTCGCGCGGGAGCAACGCAAATTTAAACTATCAAAAAAACGCTTCAAATTTGAAAAATACCGCGCGAATTTCAGCTTACGACGGGGACGCGGGTAGCGTAAATTTAAAGCCTGAAAGAAACGGCGCTGTGCAAAATTTTATAAATTTAGCGGCCGAAAGTCCTGCCGAAAATCCCACTCAGTATTTGAAAGAGAAGGCGAGCGAGAGCTTTGAGATCATCGGCTACGGCAAGGCGGGCATCGCCTATATCGCGTCGAAATTTCGCTTTGAAATTCTGCTGCGCGCTAGCTCGCACGTGCCGCTGATCAACGCTGCGCGCGCGCTTGAACATCTGCCCGTCGAGATCGATATGGA
>CAUUQJ010000122.1:0-4891 GCA_963547085.1 uncultured Campylobacter sp.
TGGCAAATTCCGCTTTGATCTCGTCAAACGCATACGTCGTGTTCGCAGCGGCTGCGATGCTGACCTCGCCCGCGTTAAGCGCGCTTGCCGTTAAAATTCCTAAAAGCACTGCTTTTAACTTCATTTTATGCCTTTCGCTTTGGCTCTCACCGAGAATTGAATTGTATCTAAAATTTTAAATTTACGCCTTAAATTTTAAAATTTTGCGCACCCAATTTCACCCTATTACGCGCCAATAATGATCTCGCTAGGTTCGATGATCGCCGTTACTTCATCTCCTACTCCTAGAGCCATCGCGGTGGCAGATTCTCGCGTGATGATCGCGGTGATATTTTGGTGCGAGCTTGTGCCTAGACAGATCTCTGCGTTTACCGCGCCGATTTTGACCTCGCTAATCGTGCCCTTGATTTGATTCATCGTGCTAAGTTTTAGCTTCTCCGAGGCTCCTTTAGCGATGATGACGCTTGGGGCTTTGAATAAAAACAGCACATCCTTGCCAGCCTTTAGCCCTAAATTCTTTTCGCTCTCTACGGTTACCGTCGCGCATAAAATTTCGCCACCTGCTAGCTTAGCCGTGATTTGAGAATTTACAGCGCCTGTTTGAACATCCGCAATCTCAACGCTTAGCTGATTTCGCGCAGAAAGCTTCATACCGATCTTCTCTAAGCTCAAAAGGCTCTCTTCGGTGATCTCGTCAAGCTTTAAAATTTCACTCAAAAACGTCTCACCCGCGTGGCTGATAGCATCATAAGCGCGAATCAGCTTGTGAGCGTATGGAGTGAGCTCCGAGCCGCTATTTTTCTTTGTGCCTTGAGTGCGGACGATGAGGGGTTTTTTGCTCGCGTTGTTGATTAAATTTAGCGCATCCCAGCCGTTTTTATACGACACTCCTACGATCTCTGCGGCCTTTGTAATACTTTTAGTCTCATCTACGGCCTTAAGCAGCTTAATGTGCTTGGCTAGAAGCGATGTTTCCTTGCCAAGTAGGAATTCCAAAGCAAATTTTGCATCCATTTTCATCCTTTCTTATTTACTTTCACGTGATTTTATAATATATCCTCTGATATATTTCTTAAAGAGCCGCAGGCTTTATTCTGCGATATAAAGAGGGAAATTCTATATGAAATTTTACCTTTATTGACAAAATTTCTTTAAATTTGTAAAATCGCCACTTTGATTTATAAAGAAGGGTCGCATTTGAAATTTATAAAAATTCTATTCTTAGCCGCGGCATTGGCATTTTGCGGTTGCTCGCAAAAGCAAGACGTAGCGCCTAGCGATACGGATGGTTTTGATGAAGAGTTTGCCAAACGCGAGGTTTTCGATCCGCTTAGCGGCTATAACCGCGTAATGACGAGCTTCAACGACGTATTTTACTCATACATATTAACCCCCGTAGCCAGCGGCTACGATTACGTAATGCCCGATCCGATCCAGGGCGCGTTTTCAAATTTTTTCTATAATATTTTATATCCGATGAGGCTCGTAAATAACCTATTGCAGGGTAAATTTGAAAATTCTTGGGACGAGACGAAGCGGTTTTTGATCAACTCGACTGTGGGCTTCGGTGGGCTTAATGATATGGCGGGCAAATACTACGGAATTCCGCGCCACGACGAGGATTTCGGGCAGACGCTCGGATATTGGGGCGTGCCGGCAGGTCCGCACATCGTCTGGCCGATCTTAGGACAGAGCAATCTACGCGATACAGCAGGACTTGTCGGAGATTATTTTTCAAACCCGATAAATTATATTAAAGATGGCACCGTCAGAAACTCCGTCAACGGATTTAGAATATTTAACGACTACTCGCGCGATCCGAAATTTTATGAAAAAATGACCAAAGATGCGGTGGATCTATATCCATTTTTACGCGATGCTTACGAGCAAAATCGTGAGAAATTAATAAAGGAATGAAAATGAAAATTTTAAAAGTTCTAGCGCTTTGCGGAGCGCTTTTGATTTCGGCGCACGCTATTAGCGATGCGGATATCGAGCCGGTGATGAGCCAAAAGGTCGCCGAAGCCGTAAACATTATGCGAAGCAGCACCCCGAAAGACGCAAAGCCCGCAAAAATTTTTGCGCTTTTTGACGGCTATTTTGATTATAAGATGATGGCAAAGCTTTCACTTGCCAAGCATTACGCAAGCCTTAGCCCCGCGCAGATCGCGGAATTTAATAAAGCCTTCGAGGCGCATCTAAAGCGATCCTTTATCGAAAAGCTTTCGCTTTATACCGATCAGGATATGAAGGTGCTAAGTAAACAAAGCCCGAGCGATAAGCGCCGCGTGCTAAAAACGCAGGTCATCGGCGAGCAGAAAAACTACGACATAGATTTTAAATTTTATCCTAACGGCGCCGATTGGCGCATCTACGACGTCGATATCGTGGGCGTTAGCCTAATCCAAACCTACCGCTCGCAGCTAGGCGACGTAACGCAAAGTTTGGGCTTTGACGAGCTCATAAAGCGGCTAAATTCCACCGTCATCAATAGCGGCGAATAGCACAGCGCGCCTAAAAGAGCGGTATTTGAAAAAAATTTTTCGCTTAATCGTCGCGTTTCCGAAAATCACGCTCGCGCTGTTTACGGCGCTGGCGCTGTTTTTCGGATATTACTCCACAAAGCTAGAGATCGATGCTTCGAGCCAGACGCTTCTACTAGATAATGACAAAGACCTTCAAATTTGGCGCGAAGTATCCAAACGCTACGAAACGCCAAATTTCTTGGTGCTTGCATACACTCCCGCGGGCGATCTTTTAGCGCCCGAGACGATCCGCAAAATAGAGCAGATGGATGCGGCTTTTTCCAAGCTGGATTTCGTCGCCAGCGTCACGGACATCACGAATGTGCCGCTTTTGCTAAACAAAGGTGGCGGCATGAGTGAGCTGCTTAAACACATACCCACTCTTGCCGACGCGGACGTAAATTTAACCGCGGCTAGGCGCGAGTTTGCCACGAGCCCCTTTTACGCGTCAAATTTAGTAAGCGCCGATTTTCGCACTACCGCAATTTTAATAAATTTAAAACCGCAGACCCGCTACGAGGAGCTTTTGCGCCTAAGAGACGGAGCCAAAAGCGCTCTAAAGCAAGCGGAGCATGAGGGCAACCGCTCCAATGCCCAAATTTCACAGCTCAAAGATGCGCTTAAAGCTTCGGAGCAAAATTTCAAATCCTATCGCGACGAGCTTCGCGAAAAAGATCACCGCGACATTGTGGCTTTGCGCGCGTTGATCGCGGGTTTTGAGAAGAAATTTGCGGGCGATAGACTGTTTTTGGGCGGACTAAATATGATCGCCGACGATATGGTAGGCTACGTCCGCTCGGATCTGGCGACCTACGGACTCGGCGCCTTGGTGCTTCTGTTAGCGTGCTTTTGGCTCTTTTTTAGACAGGCGAAATTTATCCTGCTGCCGCTCATCATCTGCGCGTATTCGGTCGTGCTTGCAGCGGGATTATTCGGCTTTTTGAGCTTTGAGGTCACGGTGATTAGCTCAAATTTCATAGCACTTCAGCTCATCATCACGGTTTCGGTCTGTATCCACCTAATCGTCGCCTACCGCGAGTTTAGCGCGCGCTTTCACGCCTTTTCGCAGCGCCAGCTCGTTTATGCGGTGCTGCGCGAGCGCGCAAGACCCTGCTTTTTCGCAATCTTTACGACCGTTATCGGTTTTATGTCGCTAATTTTTTGCGATATAAAGCCCGTAATTTCTCTGGGAATTATGATGAGCGTAGGCATCAGTATCTCGCTAGTTACGGCATTTGGAGTATTCGGCGCGGTTATGTCGCTTCTAAGGCGCACGCACAATAACCGCAGCTTCGAGCAGCACTTTAAATTTACGCTTTGGTGCGCCGAAACGGCGCTACATAGCAGAGGCGCGGTCTATGGCGTGTGCGCTGCGGCGGTGATCTTTGGACTATACGGTATCTCGCAGCTGCGCGTCGAAAACAGCTTCATCGGCTACTTCAAAAAAAGCACCGACATCCGCGCGGGCATGGAGGTTATCGACACAAATCTCGGCGGAACGATCCCTCTTGATATCATCGTTAAATTTAAAAGCGCAGGCGGCGCAAATCCTGCTAGCGGGAGTGAAAATTCCGTAAGCGGCAGCGCAAATTTTAAGAGCGGCGAAAATTCTAATCCCGCGGGGCAAAATTTTACCGCGCATAATTCCGCTACTCAGAATTCTACCGCCACGGCGCAAAATTCCGTTGCTGCGGCGCAAAATTTCAATGATCAAAATTTTACCGAGCAAAGCTCCGCTGCAGCAGCACAACCAAGCGAAGCCGTAAATTCAGATCAGACCCATGCCGCAAATTTAGAGCAGAATTCCACCGCGAGCGACGATTTTGGCGATTTCGAAGCCGAATACGCCGCCAACGAAAACAAGCCGCAGTATTGGTTCACCTCCGAAAAGATGCGTATCATCGGCAAAATAGATGATTTTTTGAAGGATAAAAACGTCACGGGACACGAGTTTATCGGCAACGTAAGCTCGCTCGCATCGCTTTTGAAGCTCGGCAAGCAGATTAATCAGGGGCGCGATCTGGACGATCTAAGCCTTGCTTTGATCTACTCTGAAATGCCCGCAAACTACCGCGAAATGGTGCTTTCGCCTTTTATAAATATCAAGGCGAACGAAGCACATTTTAGCGTCCGCACGATAGACAGCGATCCGCGCTTACGCAGAGCAAAATTCCTAAAAGATCTGCAGAGCGGGCTAAATTCTTTGCTCGAAGGCGAGCAGGCAAGCGCGCAGATCAGCGGTATAATGGTGCTTTACAACAATATGCTTCAAAGCCTGATGAGCTCGCAGATAGACACCCTGGGTATCACCGTGCTCGTGCTTTTCGTGCTTTTCGTGATCATCTTTCGCTCGTTTTCATACGCGC
>CAUUQJ010000123.1:0-4862 GCA_963547085.1 uncultured Campylobacter sp.
CCGTTTTTGGTATTGACGCCCTCGTAAAGGCTCTGCGCGAGGCTCATCGTCTTTCGCGGATTAAAGCCCAGAGCCGTGCTCGCCGCCTGTTGTAGCGTCGAGGTCATAAACGGCGGGTAGGGGTTTGTCTTGCGCGATTTGCTCTCGATACTCTCTACGCTAAATTTGTCTTTTTGCAGCTCAGAGACGATCTCGCTAGCCTGCGCCGCGTTTTTAACCGAGAGCTTTTCCATCTTTTTGCCGCGAAATTCCATGAGTTCGGCTTCTAAATCCTTCTTAAAAACCGCATCGATGCTATGAAATTCTACCGGCTTAAAATTTAAAATTTCGCGCTCGCGATCGACGACGATTTTAAGCGCGGCGCTTTGAACGCGACCTGCACTCAAGCCGCGCTGGATCTTTAAATTTAAAAGCGGACTTAGTTTATAGCCCACGATGCGATCGAGCAGGCGGCGCGCTTGTTGGGCGTTTACGCTTGCGATATTAAGCTTGCGTGGCGAGCTTAGCGCGTTTGAGATCGCGCTTTTGGTGATCTCGTGAAATACGATGCGCGGCAGCTCCTGCGCCTGCTTGCCGATCGAAGCGGCGATATGATAGGCGATCGCCTCGCCCTCGCGGTCCTCGTCCGTCGCGAGATAAATTTGATCCGCCTTTTTGGCGAGCGTCTTTATCTGCTTTACGATCTGATCGTGATCGGCGCTGATTTCGTATTCGGGCTCGAAGCTTTTATCTTTGAT
Source organism: uncultured Campylobacter sp. (assembly GCA_963547085.1). GTDB lineage: Bacteria > Campylobacterota > Campylobacteria > Campylobacterales > Campylobacteraceae > Campylobacter_B. Next base: position 738 of record CAUUQJ010000123.1, read on the forward strand.
TTTGATGCCGAATTTTTTCTGCGGCAGATCGCGGATATGACCTTTGGAAGCGACGACGTCGTAGTCATCGCCTAAGAATTTTTTGATAGTTTTGGCTTTTGCGGGGGATTCTACGATGATTAAATTTTTCATTGTTTAATCCTTTAGAATTCTAGGCAGCGTGATGCCCTTTTGGCTTTGGTATTTGCCCTTTTTGTCGCAGTAGCTCACCTCGCACGGCTCATCTCCTTGCAGAAACAAAACTTGCGCGATGCCTTCATTCGCGTAAATTTTTGCAGGCAGCGGCGTGGTGTTGGAGATTTCAATCGTGATATGTCCTTCAAAGCCCGGCTCAAAGGGCGTTACGTTTACGATGATGCCGCAGCGCGCGTAGGTGCTTTTACCGAGGCAGATCGCAAGCACGTCGCGCGGCATTTTGAAGTATTCGATGGTGCGCGCTAGCGCGAAGGAATTCGGCGGCACGATGCAGACATCGCCCTCAAAATCCACGACGTTTTTTGCGTCGAAATTTTTAGGATCGACGACCGTTCCGCCGACGTTTGTAAAAATTTTAAATTCGCGCGCTACGCGTATGTCGTATCCATAGCTCGAAAGCCCGTAGCTAACGACGCCGCGGCCGATATTTTCCTCGCAAAAGGGCGCTATCATATCGTGCTGCTGCGACATCTGTCTGATCCATTTATCGCTTTTCAGTCCCATAAAATTTCCTTAAAATAATCAAAATTTTTCGCGCATTATAGCAGCAAAATAAAATATAATAAAAATTTTATGCTAGAATTTTGCTTAAATTATAAAAATTTTATCACTTTTTAAGGAGCAACTATGGGACTACTCAAGAAATTTGCGTTTATTACGTTTTTTATCGCGTCATCTTTGGCTGCTGCGAAGCCAAATATTTATATTTTAGCTACCGGCGGCACTATCGCGGGAAGCAGCGCAAGCGCTACGGAGGGTAACTATACCGCAGGCTCTAAGGGCATAGAAGATATCTTAGTGGCAGTACCGCAGTTGGGGGATTTAGCTACGATTAAAAGCGAGCAAATTTCAAATATCGGCTCGCAGGAGATGAACGATGAAATTTGGCTCAAGCTCGCAAACCGCGTAAGCGAGCTGCTTACCAAAAACGACGTAGACGGCGTCGTCATCGTGCATGGAACCGATACGATGGAGGAGACGGCATATTTTTTAAGCCTGGTAGTAAAATCTAAAAAACCGATCGTGTTGGTGGGCGCGATGCGAAACGCAGACTCGATGAGTGCTGATGGACCGCTTAATCTATACAACGCCGTTGCCGTCGCGGCAGATAAAAACGCTCGCGAAAAGGGCGCTCTTGTAGTGATGAACGACGAGATTCATGCTGCGCGCGAGGTTACGAAAACAAATACTACTAACGTTGCGGCTTTTGCCTCGCCGAATTCCGGCAAAATCGGCACCGTAAATTATGGCATCGTAAATTTTTACATGGCGCCGCTTCGCAAACACACCGTCGCAAGCGAATTTAATATCAAGGACATCAAGGCCTTGCCGCGCGTCGATATCATCTATGGACACGCGCAAGATAGCGGCGATTTGGTCGATGTCGCAGTTCAAAAAGGAGCCAAGGGTATCGTTGTAGCGGGCGTAGGCAGTGGAAATTTATATCCGGATTTGCAGGCCGCGCTCGCAAAAGCTAGCGAAGCGGGCGTGGTCGTTGTGCGCTCAAGCCGCACGGGCAGCGGCTCAACTAGCGTTAGCTCGGAGGTGGACGACGCAAAACTTGGCTTTCTAACCGCAGATAATTTAAATCCGCAAAAGGCGCGCGTGCTGCTGATGTTAGCCCTTAGCAAAACGAGCGATAAAGCGAAAATTCAGAGCTTTTTTGCGACACATTAACGCAGAAATCCCGCGCGTATAGAATCTCGGCGCGAGGCTTTAAAATAAAATTTCAGCGCGAAATTTTAAAGAAAAGCAAGGCGCGGGATTTTAATATGAGCTCGGAGGCGAGATTTTAAAGCAAAGCGCGGAATTTTCGCGCTCTGAGCCTGGGCGTAGAATTTCGGTCGTAAAATTAAGCGTTAAATTTTTAAAGGATTTAAAATCATCCTGCGCTCTTGCGGCAAAATTTCGTGTTTCGCTTGCGAAGTTCGAGCTTAAAATGAACGAGGCAAATCTCGCTCCGTAAATCCTTAAAACCAGTCCGCAAATTCTGTCGTAAATTTCGCTTTGCACTTCTTAAAAGTCCCGCAAAAATCCATTTAAAGAAACAATTATAAAAATTTAGCTAAAATTTCGCAAATTTTTTCAGGAGAAATTTATGACAAAAGCAGAAATCAAAGAGTTAATGGATTTTTTCGGCGAAAAGCAGGGCATTAACGAGCTAAAAATTAAAGATAAAGATTTTGAGATCGAGATAAAAAAATATGGCCCATGCGGTGGGAGCATGCCTCAGCTCGCCGCACCGGCACCTGCCCCGCAGCTTGCTGCGCCTGCGGTAAATGTGCTCGTGGGCGATAAGCCCGCCTCAAAAGGCGCGATGGATACGATCGACAGCCCGATGGTAGGTACTTTTTATAAAGCGCCAAGTCCCGGTGCGGCAGAGTTCGTAAGCGTAGGTCAGGTCGTGCATAAGGGCGATACGATCGGTATCATCGAAGCGATGAAGATTATGAACGAGATCGAAGCGGAATTCGACTGCCGCATCAAAAAAGCTCTCGTCGAAGACGGACAACCCGTCGAATACGCTATGGCGCTGTTTGAGGTCGAGAAGCTATGAGGGAGCTTAAGAAAATTCTAATCGCAAATCGCGGCGAGATAGCGCTTAGAGCGCTTCGCACGATCCAAGAGATGGGCAAGCAAGCCATCGTCGTGCACTCCACCGCCGATCAGGACGCGCTTTACGTGAAATACGCCGACGCGTCGGTCTGTATAGGCGGACCGCGCAGTAGCGATAGTTACTTAAATATCCCCGCGATCATCACAGCCTGCGAGCTAACCGAAGCTGACGCGATATTTCCGGGATACGGCTTTTTGAGCGAAAGTCAAAATTTCGTAGAAATTTGCGCTAAGCACGGCATTAAATTTATCGGCCCGAGCGTCGAGGCAATGACTTTAATGAGCGATAAGAGCAAGGCTAAGCAAGTGATGATGCGCGCGGGCATTCCTGTAGTGCCCGGCAGCGACGGCGCGATCGCAAGCGTCGAAGAGGCACGCAAGCTAGCCGCCGAAATCGGCTATCCGGTCATCATTAAAGCCGCAGCCGGTGGCGGTGGGCGCGGAATGCGCGTGGTCGAGCGCGAAGAGGATATCGAAAAGCTCTTTTGGTCGGCAGAGAGCGAAGCGATGAGTGCATTCGGCGACGGCACGATGTATATGGAAAAATATATCACAAACCCGCGCCACATCGAGGTTCAGGTCTTGGGCGACGAGCACGGACACGTCGTGCATATCGGCGAGCGCGACTGCTCGATGCAGCGCCGCCATCAAAAGCTGATCGAAGAAAGCCCGGCCGTGATCTTGGACGAGCCGACACGAAAGAGCCTGCACGAAACGGCGGTTCGCGCCGCTAAGGCGATCGGATACGCAAGCGCGGGAACGTTTGAGTTTTTATACGATAGCAAGGATAAGAAATTCTATTTCATCGAGATGAATACCCGCCTGCAGGTCGAACACACCGTAAGCGAGATGCGAAGCGGGCTAGATCTGATCGAGTGGATGATCCGCATCGCGCAGGGCGAGAAGCTGCTGCCTCAAAGCGAGATAAAATTTAGCGGACACGCGCTTGAGTGTCGCATCACCGCCGAGGACTCCAAAAGCTTTATGCCAAACCCGGGCAAAATCACAAAATACGTCGCTCCAGGCGGCAGAAACGTGCGTATGGATAGCCACGTCTATGAGGGTTACTCGGTGCCGCCTTACTACGACAGCATGATCGGCAAGCTCATCGTTTACGACAAGGACCGCGCGCGTGCGATTGCGAAGATGAAAGTCGCGCTAGATGAGCTCATCATCGGTGGCATAAAATCGACGCGCGATTTTCATCTTAGGATGATGAACAACCCCGATTTCGTGGATAATAACTACGACACAAATTACCTAGCCAAGCATTAAATTTAAAACTCCAAGGGATGATACTCTTGGAATTTTAAA
>CAUUQJ010000124.1:0-4839 GCA_963547085.1 uncultured Campylobacter sp.
TGACGCCGCAAAACGAAGCGCTCGTAAGAGCCGAGCTTGGAATTTAGACGAAATTTGCCATACGATCAGACGTCGGTAAAATTTGTAAATTTAATAATGACAAAATGCCATTTATAACGAAATTTTAGAATACGAGCTATGTATATTTTCTGGGGCGAGGCTCGAGATACACCAAAATATGGGCGAAAAACGAGCTGCAAAGACGCGCGGAGTTTGAGCAAAAATTTGAGGCATGCAAGCAAAAGGCGCGAGAAATTTTAAATTTATAGGTATCGCTCATCAAAATTTTACTCTTTGCGGCGAGCTAAATTTAAAATCGTAAATTTACAAAAAATATAGCAAAGCGATTGCAAGATAGTAAAATTTAAGTCGTAAAATTTTACGCATTTTTCTATTGGAAATTCTCATATCCTTTTTCAAATATGCGCTCACACCGCCGCGTGCGTATCACAACCAAAAAGCTAAATTTTAAGAGCCCAATTTGCGCTTGCGGCGACGGGGCGCGTTAAATGCCGCAGATATTAGAAAAATATCCGTAAATTTAGCCGAAACGCAGTAAAATTCGAGCGGCAAATTTAACAAAAGGAGTGATCGTGGAAAATTTATTGTTAGCGCAGCTGCGCGAGGCATTACCGCAGGGCATGCGCGTGCCGAGCGAACTTGAGGCGCTTTATGCGTGGATCGAAGCAAACGGCTTTTATGACGACGCGGGCGGGCGCAGACGCGGCTATCTCTACCCGCAGGATCGGCTACAGCAGAGTTGGAGCGACGATGAGCGCGAGGGCGGCACGGACATCGTCTTTTTCACGGATGAGCCGAAAAATCGCGACGAGGAGCTAAGGTATTGGTTTTACGGCGAGGATCGCGAGCTTGCCGCGGAGATCAAGCAGCGGCTTTGCGTGTTCGCAGGCAGCGGCTCGGAGGGCTCGATGTGCGCGCTGTGGCTGGATGATGCGGGCGAGACGAAGATCGTGCATATGGGCTCCGGCTCGGGCTCGAGCATGACCTGCGTTTTGGCTCGCAACGGGCTAGATTTTTTGCGATTGCTCGCGATCGGTTACGATGAGATCTGCTGGGATGAGGATTTTAGCGCGCCGCCAAACAGCGAGGAGGACGATTTTTTCGTGCATCCAAACGTAAAATTTCAGCAGTGGCTTAAGGACGCGTTTAAAACGACGATCCCGCAAACCGCGCTTGAACTCGTCACGCCCGCACATCTGGACGACGAGAATCCGAGCGATGAGTTTTTGATCTGGGTAAATCGCGTCGCAGAGTGAAATTTAAAGCGGCTTTTGCGCCGCTTAATGAAGTATTGCGGGGTTTGCTTTCGTAGGAAACCTTTAAATTTAAGCTTTTGCTGGCTAATTTAAAGAGTACAAATTTAAGGGGTGCCTTTTGGTTAAAATTTAATGGCGGCGGTATCCATATAGAAAAGCATTAACCATCTATTACCGCTTTTGCTGCTCTTAAAATTTGTAATAAATCTACCTGATAGAATTTAACTCTTTACAATGTAGCGGCGAAATTTCGCAGTGATCTGAAATGCGGGTGCGATGTAAGTTGCCGCGTCTTTAGGAATTTAAATAAATTTAACTAAATTTCGCGTGGATGAGCTGATATACCAAACATATGGAAATTCTGTCGGTTTAGCAAAGAACTGATTGAGACTAAATTATAAATCAGAAAAAACAAGGCTAAAGGCTTTTCGGCAGTTTTGGCGATAGGTTGTCTTTAAATGTCGTATCAGAAAAATTGTGACCGCAGCGACGCAGGCAGCGCGCGCAGAGCGAAAAAATGGCGCGCATTAGTATATCGGCGCTTCGTATGAAAGATAGCATCCAAACGATCCTTCTGTCAAATATCTACATAAATTACGGCGGATTTTTATCTAGGGTATGGGGGGGGCGAGCTACAAGGCATATCCAGCGAATATGTCTTTGCAGCTAGCTGCGCGCAGGCATTTAAAAGACGGAAAGTAAAAGCAAACAAGTTAAAATCTGAAAGTATTAATAGCTGCGCAATAGGCAAATTGCGCTCAGTGGCGAAGTGAGCGCAAACTTTTGGCAGCTTTAAGCTATCTGCACGCGCACAGGGTAGCAAGTGCTACTTTACTTTAAAACTCTTTTTGGATCTTGGGCTTGCACGCGCAGAGCAGCAAGCACTAAGTAGCTCGGTGTAGAAACATCGTATTTTGCACCGCTTTCGCAGCAGCTCTCTTTGATACCTGCTGGCTGATGCGTTTCTAGCAAGACGAGTGATTGCTGTTTTGGCATTAATGAGGATGGGCTTGGCGGGCTCATATACAGCGCATACAAGTCCGGTAGCGTTATAGTGAACGCGCGACTTTACACATTTAATTAATTTAGCGGAGAGTTTGAGCTGAGTGCTGTGGCGGATATGCATAGTTTTTTTAACGTCTTGTGGAAATTTAAGACGAGTGTTATTGCGAGCGGGTGCAAATTTTTAGGTAAAATTTTATGCTCACTGATTTTTATATGGCTGCACTAAAGCATACTTCATACAGAAAAATTTCGTATAAATTTTTAACGTAAACTTTGCCCATTTAGGGGGAGAGGAGAAGGAAGTAAAATTTACGATCAAAAGGACGGGGGATTATATCAGCAGGCTGCGTGTGCAACGCAAAAATAACGATGCAGGAAGCGTATCGAGTAGTGCGGATGAAAAGACGATCTTCATCCGTCACTTTTTAAAATAAAATTTCTCGACTAAAAAGCGATTTTGCCTTTGTAAATTTTAAAATTTTGCTAAAAATTCTTTGTATTTTTCTGCACTTTTTGCGATATATTCGCTATCTGGATGAAATGAAAATCCATAGCCGAAGTGGCACGGCAGCAGTTTAGCACCCGTAAAATTCATCGCGCATTTAAAAGGCGTGATAACTTCTTCTATGCCAAATCCGATCGTGCCGTCTTTTTTATAGTTATTTTGCTCATCGCCGATAGTGATCGCTAGGGCAAATTCTTTACCTTTTAGCTTGTCGCCGGTGCTGCCGTAAGCCCAGCCGTAGGCGAATACATCGTCGAACCATTGCTTTAAAAGCGGCGGATAGCTGTACCAATAAAGTGGAAACTGAATGATAATTTTATCGTGGCTTAAAAGTAACTCCTGCTCGCGCGCAACACCGATGTTGCCGTTCGGATAAGCGGCGTAAATTTCGTGAATATCAAATTTATCCGCTTGCTTTTTGGCTACCTCGCGCCACGCCTTGTTTGCGTGCGAACTTGCCATATTAGGATGAGCGATGATGATGAGGTTTCTCATATTTTATCCTTGTTTTAAATTTCTTACATTATATGTTTTTTGGCTGAAATTTCGATTTATCATCTATCATAATATGGATATGAAATTTCAAATGAAATTTTACTTCCACTCAAATACTACTGGCAGGCTTGTAGTTTTTTGCGCATGCGATTAGAAGTTAAATTTATAAGCAAATATGGCAGGCCCCAAAATCGATAGAATTTTATCTATTAAATTGTATTAAAAATTTTAAATAGTATGAAAAATGCGCCGAAAAATTCGGCGCAAATGAAAGGAATAATAATCTTAGATTAGCGCAGGAGCTACTAAAAATCCTAGAGCAACCGAAATCGCAACCATAATGGTTCCCGGAAGGAAGAATGAGTGGTTAAATACAAATTTACCGACTCTGGTTGTTCCGGTATCGTCCATGGCGATCGCACCGAGCGTCGTAGGATAGGTAGGGAGCACGAACAAGCCTGAAACGGCTGCGAACGATGCGACTAAGATCCAAATTTGACCGGAATTTTCAGGGCTAGTCATTCCAAGCGCGGCAGCAACGGCAGGCATCATAACCTTTGTGGTCGCAGCCTGCGAGTATAGCAAGCAGCTTAGGAAGTATAGCGCGACGGCTAGTACGAAAGGATACTGCGTAACGACGTTTTTAGCTACCTCTTTGATGCTATCGATGTGACCGTTAACAAAAGTAGTACCGAGCCATGCGATACCGATGACGCAGATGCACGCATTCATACCGCTTTGGAAAGTGCTGGTAGAGAGCAGTTTGCCCGTATCGATCTTGCACAAAACAGCGATAAGAAAGCCGATAGTTAGCATAAAGCTGATGATCGCGCTATCTCTTGAAAGGATTGGTTTTTCTACCAAGCCGACGCTCTTTGAGATCGCAAGCGCATAGCAAACGACGATCAAAACGCCGATAGCAAATATAGCAACCGACCTTTTCGCGTAAGGTTTCGGCTCTTTATACTCCTCGGCTTTGATCTCGGCTACAAGACCTTTTGAAAGTCTCTCTTTGTAAACAGGGTCTTTTGAAAGATCGAGATCGTAGAATTTATTTACGATGAAAGCCGTGATGATCATAGCTACGAAGGTAGTAGAGATGCAGATAAACAAAAGCTTAGGATAGCTAACGCCCAGCTTCTCGCACAAGCCACTCATAGCGACGAACGCCGCTGAAATAGGGCTCGCAGTAATCGCTACCTGAGATGAAACGACTGAAAGCGCAAGAGGAGCGGAAGGCTTGATGTTCTGCGTCTTTGCGACCTCGACGATAACCGGGATCATAGAAAATGCAGTATGCCCGGTACCCGCAAGTATCGTAAGTAGATAGGTAACGATAGGCGCTAGGAAGTTGATCTGCTTAGGATTTTTCCTTAAAATTTTAGATGCTACCTGAACCAAATAATCAAGTCCGCCTGCGACTTGCAGCGCCGTAATCGCGGAGATTACCGATGCGATAATTAGGATAACGTCAATCGGGATATCCTTCATATCGACCTTCATGCCCAAAATGGCTAGGACGACAACGCCCAAGCCGCCTGCATAACCGACGCCCAT
>CAUUQJ010000125.1:0-4807 GCA_963547085.1 uncultured Campylobacter sp.
ATCCCTTCAAAGCTTGATTTCAGATACACGACGGTGCCGATTTTGTTTAAATTTTTCACGGCGTAAAAGCCGCCGCCTGTAGAGATCACAGCGCAGCGGACGGACTTTTCTAAAAATTTCGCAAGGCCCTCTTCCATCTTTCTAAAGCTCTGCTCGCCCTGCTCTTTAAAAATTTGCCCGATCTTTTTATTGGCGTAGCTTTCGATCATATCGTCGCAATCAAGCGCGAACATCCCGCTTTGCACAGCCAGCGCCCGCGCTACCGTACCCTTGCCGACCCCCATAAAGCCGATGAGCACGATGTTACCGCTCTTCATCGCTCTCCCCTTTTTTGCGCGGCAGCAGCACTAGCGGACTTCCCGAAAGAGCAAAGCTCGCGCGCAGTCTGTTCATCAAATAGCGCTTGTAGCTAAAATGCAGCGCTTGCGGGCGGTTCATCACAAGAGCGATTTTCGGCGGCGCAAAGCCGATCTGCGCGGCGTAGTAAATTTTAACCGATTTGCCCCGCTCGCGAGGTATCGGATGCGCCTTTATCGCGGCTTCTACCGCTTCATTGATCTTTGCGGTGCCGAGCTTACGCGTAAAATTTGAATAAACCTCCAAAATGAGCGGGTAAATTTTATGGATCCGCTTCCTGTCCGTCGCGCTGACGCTGATGATCGGCGCGTAGGAAAGAAATTTAAACCTATCGCGCAGATCGCGGCAAAACTCGTCGTAATCGCGCTCGCAAAGATCCCATTTGTTTAAAATTATGATTAGACCTAGTTCAAATTTGGCCGCAAGCCCCGCGATGCGCTCGTCCAGCTCGTTTAGCGGCTCGCTTGCGTCAAGTACCAAAAGCGCGATGTCGGAGTTTTGCAGGATTTTTTCGGTGCGGTTTAACGCGAAACGCTCGATGCCCTCGATCTTGCCGCGGCGGCGAATACCCGCCGTGTCGATAAACTCTAGCGTGCGCCCCCCAAATTCCGTGCTTTCGTTCACCGGATCGATCGTCGTGCCCGCATAATCGCTCACGACCGAGCGCTGCGAGCCCACAAGCGCGTTTAGGAGGCTTGATTTACCGACGTTCACCCGCCCGATGATACCCACGCCGATAGTTTTACTAGCGTAAAATTCCTCGTCGCGCCCCTCTTTCGGCTCGCCCTCGTCGTTAAAGCCCTCTATAAAATCATCAAAAATTTCATCCTCGTCCTGCTGCGCGGGCGCAGGATCCAAAAAGCCGTAGATCCACTCTTTCAGCTCATCGATGCCGCTGTTGTGCGAGACGGAGATCGGGAAAAATTTAACGCCGAATTCGTTAAACTCCCAGCTGCGCTCCTCGTCGCGCTTGCCGTCGATCTTATTGACCGCCAGGGCGATGGGCTTGCCAAGTCTCTGCAGCGAGAAAAATATCCGCCGCTCATCATCGCTCGGTAGCAGCTTGCCGTCCGCCATAAAGATTATCAAATCCGCGCTCTTGGCCTCGCTTAGCGTCTTAGCTTGCACGCGCGCAAACAGCTCAGAGGTGTCGTCCAGGCCGCCAGAATCGATCACGCGCACGCGGCGATCAAAAATTTCGGCTTCGGCTCTATTGGTATCGCGCGTCGTACCCGCAACGTCGCTCGTGATGGCGATGCGAGCGCCCGCTAAGCGGTTAAAAAGGCTCGACTTGCCGACGTTGGGGCGCCCGATGATGATCAAACTTTTCACGTTCGTCCTTGTAATTTTTGGCGCGATTATAACCAAAAATAGATTAAAGCCAAATTCTACGCGCTCGCTCGCGAAAGGAAGCGGCAAAATTTTATAAAATTTAGGCGCTAAATTTAGCGAAATTTTATCGCGACACGAGCGTAACGTCGCCTAGATAAAAGGCCTCAAGGCGCGCGATCCGTCGCAGCAGATGATGCGGAGCGGGGGCGATGCGTAAATTTTATAAATTTTAAAAACCTCGGTCCAAGTGCGAAAGCTAGCGGTCAAAGCACAAAAAATGGGCGAGGACGCGCGAAAGTATAAAAAACCCGCAGCTGCGTAAATTTTACTGCTTTGCGCATGCAAGCGGCGGTGCGCAGAGCAGAGGGGCGGTAAAAATCACAAAAGCAGCGCCCAATATCCAAGCACCGAACTATCGCCTGCAAGCGAGAAACGCAAATGCAAGCGCCGAAGTACAAAACCGAGTCGTCGCGCCAAGCGCACAAAAGCAGGCGGCGCGGCAAGATTAAAAGTGATGATGCAGCGAAGATTAGAAGCGGGCGGTGCGGCGAAATATTAAAACAGCGGAATATTAAAATTTAATCATTATGCGTGTATAATTTCGCAAATTTAAAGGGGCGCGATGAAATACAACAACTTCTTGCTGCACCATCTAAGCGTGTATTATATGCTGATGGCGTGCTTTTACAACTCTCTTACGGGCGTTTTTGCCAAGCTTTTGGGCGCGCAAATTTCATCGCTTGAGGTCGTGCTCTTTCGCAATCTACCAGGGCTTCTGATCCTGCTTTATAAAATCAAGGCGCGTTCCCGTACGGCGCGCTTCGCAAACAAAGGCGGTCATCCTTTTACGCTCGCGTTTCGCGGCATTATCGGGATTTTGGGGCTGATGGTGTTTTTTTACAACGTCGCAAACATCAGCCTCGGCGAGGCATTTACCTTTCAAAAAACGGCGCCCATTTGGACGGCGATCATAGCGTATTTTACCCTCGGCGAAAAATTCGGCGCGATGGGCTGGTTCTCGGTCTGTCTCGGATTTGCGGGCATTGTTTTGGTAATTCAGCCGCAGTTTGGCTTGCAGCCGAGCGATATTTTTGGAATTTTAAGCGGACTATTCGCCGCAATGGCGCTTACCTCCGTGCGCGGGCTGCGCAAATACTATAGCTCCGATACGATCATCCTCTCGGCGCTTCTTGCCGGCACGCTAATGCCCGTAGCGCTTATGATCGCGGCGGAATTTATAGACGCGCCGGCGCTTAGCTTTATGTTTTGCAAATTTAAAATTCCAAACGCGCAGGGCTGGCTCTTTGCCGTGCTTCTGGGGCTGCTGGGGCTATTTTATCAAACCTACGTCACCAAGGCCTACGCCGCGACGCGCAAAGCGGGCATAGTAGCTACGATCAGCTACACAGACATCATCTTTTCGACGCTATTTGGGCTGCTGCTAGGCGACGCCCTGCCCGGTTTCATGGCACTTTTGGGCATGGCACTCATCATCGTCGCGGGCGCGCTCGTGGCGAACCGAAAGTAGCGCGCGATGAAACAAAAATTCTACTCCGCGTTTTGGTTGAAACATCTGGGCGTTTATTATATGCTAGTAGCGAGCTTTTATTTCGCGCTAAACGGCGCGCTAGCCAAGGTTATGGCGGAGCGGATGAGTAGCGCCGAGATCGTGTTTTTTCGCAACGTCGTAGGCATCGGCATCGTGCTGTTTTCGCTAAGGCGGGTAAAAAACCTGGGCCCGGGCGGCAAGCCGTGGCTACTCGCATTTCGCGGTTTTATCGGCAGCTGCGGTATCTTAGCGACCTTCTACAATATCGCTCACATCGATCTTGGCACCGCTTTTACCTTCCAAAAGACGGCGCCCATTTTCACCGCGCTATTTTCGGCGTTTTTCTTAGGCGAAAAGCTAAGCTCGCGCGGCTGGTTTGCGATACTGCTCGGCTTTGGCGGAATTTTACTCGTTGTGCGCCCGCACATCGGCATCAGCGTAACCGACGCGGTGGGAATCTTCGGCGGCATGTGCGCGGGGCTTGCATACACGAGCGTGCGCGAGCTCCGCAAACACTACGCCACCAACCTCATCGTGCTGGTTTTCGTCTCGTCCGCGACCTTTCTAAGTGCTGCGATGATGATAACGGGCTGGGCGCTTGAAGGTAGCGAGACTAAAATTTTAGGGCTTTTCAGCGGCGCGGATTTAGCGAAGCTCGCCTATTTCAACCCGCCAAGCCTTTTTGGCTGGGTGCTCGTGGCGCTTCTGGGTGTCAGCGGTATCTACTTTCAAATTTACATGACGCGTGCCTACGCTGCTTCGCGCAAAGCAGGCATCGTCGCCGCAATCAGCTACAGCGACATCCTGTTTAGCATGGCGCTCGGCATTATGCTAGGCGATCATCTGCCCGGTCCGATCGTGCTAGCAGGCATTGCAGTGGTGATCTTAAGCGGAATTCTAATCGCCCGCGAGCGCTAAATTTAAATCTAATTCAAACGCGGCGCGAGGCCAAATTTAATCCGCGCCGCAAGCCTGCGCTAAATTTCAGCAGTCTAAAAGCTTAAAAAGACTAACATTCAAATCAAAGTTCTACGGCGTAGAAATATTTTTCAACGGATTTAAAATTTTATGCATTTTATCGGTACAAACATCGGCGGGGCGTCGTCAAAGCTCGCCGTTATGGACGAGCGCGACGAATTTTGCGAGCTATTTTTGCTGCCAAGCGGCTTTAGCGCGGTCAGAGTCGCGCGACAGATCAAGGAAGTTTTAGAGCAAAAAGGCTACGCAGAGGGCTTCGTAACCGCTACGGGATACGGACGCGTTAGCATGGAGTACGCGCGGCTTAGCATGAGCGAAATTTTATGCCACGGGCTTGGGGCGCACTTTCTGTTTGAGCAAGACTGCACCGTCATTGACGTGGGCGGGCAAGACACCAAAGCGATCAAAATAGAAAACGGCAAGCCGGCGGATTTTATCATGAACGATAAATGCTCGGCGGGCACGGGTAAATTTTTAGAGATCAGTGCGGGCCGCTTGGGGCTTGAGCTTAGCGAAATTTACAAAACCGCCCGCAAAAATCCCGCGATTAAAATTAGCTCAACGTGCACTGTTTTTGCAGAAAGCGAGATC
>CAUUQJ010000126.1:0-4798 GCA_963547085.1 uncultured Campylobacter sp.
GTAAAATTTGGCGTATCGATGCAAACGGACAGATACGCAAAATAAACCTCGGCGCTATCCAAAGGCCCGCGGATATCTCAAGCGACGGCAAGGTTTTATTGATCCCAAAATCGCTGGAAAACAAGGTGGAGCTGATAAATTTGCCGTAACCGGTCGTCTTATTGCGGCTTCGCAGTTTGCTTAAATTTTACAAAATATATGCTGTATCGTGCTTTATAAGCCATCTTTTTGCGCTTCGCCGCTTACGACGCTATAGCCGATCGCGATACCGAAATTAGGTCAATGCCGAAGCCGATCGCAGCGCCAAGACTAATTGCGGCAGCGTAAGAGTTATATTACGAAACCGATCGCCCTTTTTCGCGCGCACTCAAGAGCCAAGTACGATCAAAAGCCGCGCGTGCCGTCTTATAACACGCAAATGCCGAGTCTGTCGTAAAATTTGCAAATCCATCTTCTCTCCTTTTAAATTTCCATCGCCTTAAATTTCCTCGCTGCGGATATTTTCGCATACCGAGCGGCGCAAAATTTTAGCGCAAAATTTAACGCCCGCCGTGACTTAAAAGCCTTAAAGACTCATAGCGCGCGAAATTTTAGCGCGAGATTTGACGCCGAGGCGTGCTTTTAACATACCGCGTCGTATCTGCGCGCAAGCGAATTCTACGTGGCGGCACGATCCCGACTCCTGTGCGCTGTCGCTGTACGGACGCGTGAAACTTACCATTCTACGCAGCGCCTATGTCTAGGCTGCTCCTGGCATCCGCGCGTGGAACCTATCTCTGTATGCACCCCTCCCACACGGCGGGGGCGTCAAGCTCTACGTATGAGTTTAAAATTTCATACGGCTCGTAGCTAAATTTATACGCTAGGCTCGGGCACTGCTTCACCGCGTAGCCCAGATAGATCCAGCGCAGCCCCAGATCTTGGGCAAACTCGATCTGTTTTAAAAGCGAAAATTTACCCAGACTTAGATGCGGCAGATACGGATCGTAGTAGCAATACACCGAGCTGATGCCGTCATCCACGATATCGATGAGATCGACGCAGATAAGCCGCCCGTCCTCGCCGTAGTAAGAAATTTCTTTGCCGAAGTCGCCGTGGCCTTGGACGTAAATTTCATCATATCGCTCAAAATCGATCTCTTGCAAAGGCCAGCCCTTTTTTAGATGCATGTAGTCGTGATAAAGCGCGAAAAGCTCCAAACGCGCATCGTTTAAAAGCGGGCGAGATTGCCATACATAGGCGGTCGTGCGATTATTTTTATAGACGCGACGGTGCGATTTGCTAAATTTAAAATTTGCGGCATCGACGCGTAGGCTTTTACACTCCGCACATCCCGCACAAATGGGCTTTTGAAAATACCTGCCGAAGCGGCGGTATCCGTGCTGCACTAAGCTTGAATTATACTCGAAGTCGCAGTCTTTTATGTAGAGATACTCGCTGCGCGCGACTCTGCCGCCTAGATAGGGGCAGGCAAAATCCAGCGTACAAAATGGAATTTCAGTCATTCAGCTTTTTAATGTTTGCCGCGTCCACGTATTTTAAAAACTCGTCTTTGAGGCGCTTTTCGCGTGCGGCGATGCTCTCTTTGGCTATATCAAATTCCTCCGCGGCGCCCTCTAGGCCGCTTTCGCTTTGCGAACTCGAATCATCATCTCTGAAAATATCTTTAAACTCGTCGCGATTTGGATTCCTTTTTTTGGGCTTTTTGGGCGCGGAGCTTGCCGCCTTGTCCTTAAGCATATCCTTTTTTATATCTTTTAGGCTATCTAAAAAATCCATACTCTTTCCTAAATCCGCGCCGATTTGCGTATCGCAGCGATGATGGCAGCGATCGCTTCGTTTTTATTCGGCTGCATATCGTCGATGGTGTTTTCTAAAATTTTGTCTAAATTTTTTTCTACATAACTCGTGTCGAAAAAGCCGAGTCGAAACTCGCGCGACTTGCTGATGCTGAGCAAAAATGGAATGATCGTACGCACTCCCTCGATGCGAAACTCCTTCAGCGCGCGCTCTAGCTTATTGACGGCCAGGTCGTAGTCGGTAGTTTTGATGATGAGCTTGGCTAGAAGCGAGTCGTAAAACGGCGGAATTTTATAACCCTTGTAGATATGGCTATCGACGCGCACGGAGGGACCTAGTGCAGGATAATAATCGCTAACGGTGCCGGGAACCGGAGTGAAATTTTTCCAGACGTTTTCGGAAGTGATACGCGCTTCGATCGCGTAGCCGTGCGGCTTGATATCGCTTTGCTCAAGCTCTAAAATTTCGCCGTTTGCGATGCGGATCTGGCGCACTACCAGATCGACGCCCGTGACCTCCTCAGTAATGCCGTGCTCGACCTGGATACGGGTATTCATCTCCATAAAATAGAAGTTGTTGTAATCGTCGAGTAGAAATTCTACCGTGCCGACATTGGTATAATTCACCGCCTTCGCCGCAGCTACTGCGGTCGTACCCATCGTCTTTCGCAGATGCTCGCTTATAGAGGGGCACGGCGCGATCTCGATGATCTTTTGATGGCGGCGCTGGATCGAACAATCGCGCTCGCAAAGGTGGATGATGTTGCCGTAATTATCGCCGATGATCTGAAACTCGATATGGCGCGGCTTGACGACGAGTTTTTCCATAAAAATTTCATCGTTGTTAAAAAATGTTTTCGCCTCCCTCGTGCACGAATCGTAGGCGCTCTCCATATCTTTTTCGTCCCATACCTCGCGGATACCGCGTCCGCCGCCGCCGCCGCTAGCTTTTAAAATCACGGGGTAGCCGATCTCGCGCGCATATTTTTTGATCGTATCCATACTCTCGTGATTTAGCTTCTCGGTGCCCGGCACGATCGGAATGCCGTTTTTGCGCATCAGGTAGCGAGCGATGTTTTTGTTGCCCATTTTGCGGATAACGTCGGGTTTTGGGCCGATGAAAATAATGCCCGCATCCTCGACCTCTCTTGCAAAGTCAAAATTCTCGCTCAAAAAGCCGTATCCAGGATGTATCGCATCAGCGCCACACTCTTTGGCGACTTCGACGATCTTTTTGGCGTCCAGATAGCCTTTTAGTGCATCTGTGCTTACCTCGTAGGCCTCATCGGCGATTTTTACATGCAAGCAATCGATGTCGGGTTTGGTGTAGATCGCGACGCTTTTAATATGCAGATCTCTGCAGGCTCTAATGATGCGAACCGCGATTTCGCCGCGATTAGCGATAAGAATTTTACGTATCATAAATAATTGCCTCTTTTAAAAAAATACCGCGGTAATAATAGTATAAAAAATTTTATAGCAAGTTGAAATTTGCAAAAGGCGGTTGAAATTACGGATAAAATTTAAAGAATATTTATGGTGCCCGAGGTCGGAATCGAACCGACACGAGGTCGCCCTCGCCAGATTTTGAGTCTGGTGCGTCTACCAATTTCACCACTCGGGCATTTTGAAAAATTATGATTGTATAAATTTAAAAAAGATAAGCCCCGAAGACGGGGCTTGGAGCAAGAAAATTATTTTTTCTTCTTGCCTTTTGCAGCTGCAACAGCCTCTTTTAGCTGTTTGCCGACTTTAAATTTTACTACTTTAGTAGCAGGAGATTTGTAAGTTCTGTTTGTGCCAGGAACTTTACCCTCGCGAGCTGCACGCTCTGCAATACCGAAAGATCCGAAGCCGATGAAGCTTATGTCATCACCTTTTACCAAAAGCTCTTTGATAGCCTCAAGTGCAGAATCTACTACCTTAACGGTATCTTTTTTAGAAAGACCTGCCTTATCGGCAACTACTTGGATAAAATCAGCTTTTTTCATGCTAATCCTTTAAAATAAAGTGGTTTGGGCGGTATTCTACAATAGTTTCGCAAAAAATACAATAGTTTTTTAAGAAAAAAACGCAAAAATCGGCAAAATTTAGCCGAATTTAGCCCAAATTCGTCAATTTTTCAGATTTTGCTTCTTTAAATTTTAAAATTTCACCATATTTTTGGGGCTGATTTTTGAAATTTTGCTAGGTTTCGAAAAATTTCAAAATTTCTTCCCCTCCCGCTTCATTTTTGTAAAATTTCGCCCAAATTTGCCGCTTTAAAATATATAAACTATATTTTGTTATAATCCGCGCAAAATTTCAAAGGCTTTTTTATGACTAAAATTTTAATGATAGAGGACGATTTAGAACTCGCAGAAATTTTAAGCGAATATCTGCAGCAATACGATATTGATATCACCGTCGCGGACGATCCGTTTTTGGGGCTTTCTAAGTTAAATTTAGAAAATTTCAACCTCGTGATTTTAGATCTCACGCTTCCTGGGATGGACGGGCTTGAGGTCTGCAAAGAGATCCGCAAAAACACCGATATACCGATCATAATATCAAGCGCCCGCCACGATCTGACCGATAAGATCAACGCTTTTGACTTCGGCGCGGACGATTATCTGCCAAAGCCTTATAATCCGCAAGAGCTTTTAGCGCGCATCAAACGCCACATCGAGCGCTACGACATAAACTCCATTCAGCGCGCCGCAAAGCCAAAAAAAGACCTCGAAGTGGATGATTTCCGCCACGTTATCAGCTTCAAAGGACAGCCCCTATCGCTCACCATCGCCGAATACGACGTACTTTCGTATCTCATCAAAAAGGAAGGCGGCGCGATCACCCGCGAGGAGCTCATCTACAACTGCAGCTCCATAAGCGAGGAATCCTCGAGCAAAAGCATCGACGTCATCATCGGTCGCATCCGCTTAAAGCTCGGCGAAACGTCCAAGGCGCCCAGCTACATCCACGCTATCCGCGGCGTAGGCTATAAGCTGATACAATGAGCG
>CAUUQJ010000127.1:0-4782 GCA_963547085.1 uncultured Campylobacter sp.
CCCGCCCCAAACCCCGCCCATCCCCCGACGACGCTAGCGGTGCAGGCTGCGCCTGAGTTTAATTCTAATGAAACGAACAAGCGTAAAATTCCGCGTGTCGTAATTCAAGCCATACAAAATTAACGTTAGCCACAAGGCTCACCCCTTGAGCGTGCCAGGGGTTAGGGGATTTTAAGGGGGAAGGGGAGCGCCTCGCAAGTAGCGCCCCTTCCCCCTTAAGAGAAACTTCGTGGTGAACTAATCCTCCTGCGACGCTTTAAGCGGCACGGGCTACACCTGAGTTTAATTCTAATGAAACGAAGAAGCATAAAATTTCGAGACTTGCAATTCAAATCTTATTAAAATTTAGGGCGAGCGTAGCTCGCCCTTCTAGCGTCGCGCGGGTGGGGGTTGGTAAGGGGGCGGGCGCGCCTCGCAACTCTGAGCGCCGCCCCTTACGTATTATATATAATACATACACTTGCTTAAAATTTATATCGATAAAATTTCAAAAGACTTAAGCCTTAGTAAGCTAAATTTGTAGAGATTTCGCCACGTTAAATTTTTTGAGTATTTTTAGCTCTTGGTATATTTCTCTTGGGGCGGGAAGGGGGCCCCAATTGCGAGGCGCTCCCCTTCCCGCCCCAAACCCCACCTAACCCCCGACGACGCTTTATAAGGGGCGAGCTACGCTCGCGTTAAATTTTATAATCGCGGCTCGCTTCTTTAAAATTTCTTTTGCGATTTTAAAATTTCTTGCCGCAAAAATCGTAAAATTTCAATTGCACTACAAATCGGCGCTGTATTTTGCTAAAATACCGATAAAATTTTAAAGGATGAAATTTGGAAAATTTTGCTTTTCTTCTAAATTTAGTGATATTTTGCATCTTGGTTTTTATGTTTTTTAAGATGCGCAAAAGCGGCGAGCAGACGGGCAAGTCGCAGATCGCCACCGACATCACGCGGCTTAAAAGTATCGGCGAGCTGAGCGTTTTTAAAATTTATTCCAAAGAGATCGTAACGCGCAAGCAAAACGTAGGCAGCGGGCTACTGGGCTCGCTCGTCTCGCCGCTGATGACGAAAAAGCAGATCGCCATCATCTTCGAGTTTGAGATCGAGTTCGTTTACGACCTGCTAAGCCCAGAGTTTGCGATACTGCCGCAGGGCGAGGATCGCTACGAGATCAAGATGCCGCCATGCAAATACAAATACTCGATCAAAGATATGAAAATTTACGACGAGAAAAACGCCAAGCTGCTGCCGTTTCTGCTGCCCGATTCGCTAAACGGGCTATTCGGCGCGAGCTTTGATGAAAGCGATAAAAACTGCCTGATCGACGACGCCAAGGACGAGGTCAAGCAGCTCTCGCTAAAAATTATCAACGATCTTGGCGGCAAGATCCACAAATCCGCGACCGACACGCTGGAGGCGATCGCCAAGAGCTTCGGCGCAAAGGAGGTCGGATTTATCTTTCAGGATAAGGCGCTGCAGAGCATCGATATAAACTCCAGCGAGATCGCAATCGACAAGTCGCTAAAATCGCAGATCGAGAAGTAGATGGAGCTTTTTAAGGCGCTTTTTAAAATTTACTTCGCCCGCATGCTCGCGTTTATGGATGCTTGCGCGAGGGCTTGGCAGCGATTTTATGAGCCGATCAGGCTGCGCAAAGAGAAAAAGCGTCTGCGCGCAAAGGGCTATTTTACCGAGGATGCGACGTGGGCGGAGTTTTTCGCTGATTTTAAATTTTGCAAATGCTTCATCATCAAAAAAATCCTCTATCCAAACTTCTACGCTATCAAAAACTCCATCAAATGGGAGGCAGGCTCAAAGCGAGCAAGCTTTTCTGTAGGCTCGTTTGCATACGACGAGATCGCGTGGGTGTGGGTGCCGCGAGCCTTCGACGGCGGGCGAAAAAATGATCTAGCGAAGCTAAAAAATCTACTGCAAAAAATCCCAGCGCTGCGCTACGAGCAGAGCGACACCGGGATTAAAATTTTCGGCTACGAGTGCGGCGAAGGGGCCTTATAATCGTATAAAGTGGCATTTGACTGATTTCATCTTTGCCTGATCTTGTCGAGGATAGCGCCGATGCGGCGCATGGCTAGCGCTGCTTAGATAATCAAGCGGACGGGTTTAGCGGCCGTGCCTTTGCCAAAACAGCGCGAGCAGCGTGAAATTTTGTCTTTTCAAACGCCCCAGCGCGGTCTAAATTTAAACTCCGCACGAGTATAAACGCGGGCAAATTTTATCTCTGCGCCCGGCTCCATATATCCTTTGCTTTGGCGGAGTTTTTCATATTAAACCACGCAAGAAGCAGCACTACGGACGCTAATGGATTTAAGATTAAATTTAATAGTTCCATAAATTTATGACGCCCATCGTTATAGCGGCGGGAGCCGGTATTTTGAACATCATGCTATAGATGACGTCTGCGCCGATATCTGCGATTAGTAGTGCGGCATATACGGCAAAAAGCTTGCATCCGGTAGCGGCGCGCAACTTAAAATTTATAATTATCCAAGAGAGCGTAACCGCAAATATCAAATACGGCACGTATATTTGCAGCCTACTGCAATCACATCTTCTGAGTATATAAATGGCTGAAAAATATAGCGCCGCCGCAAGCGCGATGTTATAGGCGTATTTGAAGATTATAAAGACCTGCGGACCCGTGATATTTTGTATATTTTTAAGCGCGTGGTAAAGTAATGTGAAGGCAAAAATCCACACTAAGATTTGAGAATCCAAGTACGCGATTTCGCCTTTTATAGAATACGCCGCGCTGCCGACTAATAGGCAGAGCGCGCCGAGCGCGCCTTGCAGCTTCGCTCTTTGAAAATCTTCATTCATTTTATACCTTTAAATTTTAATGTGCGGCTCACTGCTTGCACTGCGCAGATGAACGGCGGGCGCTGCTTTGATTATCGCCACGCGGGCTTTGAATTTAGCCGCTGCGAATTTTAATTTTACGCCGCCGCCCATACTTCGTACTTTACGTCGCTGTGAATGATTTAAGCTCAGCACGCCGCCGAATATCTCATCCTTGAGCTACTGCCGCAAATTTTATTTGGTGCTGCCGTTACGAGTGCTTTTAATTTAACGCCGTAGTTACCGCAAATTTTTACTTTACCGCTGCCACTCGCGTAATACATTTTTGAAATGGGATTTTATGCAAATTCTGTTTAAAATGGATTTAACTGTTTAAATTTAAAAGCAGCCGAGCAGTTTAAAATTTACAACTATTCAAGTGCTATTACTATAAGCATAAAAACGCTTACTTTTGATTTTTAAATTTGAGCTGTTTTTAGTAAATTTTGCTTACAAATTTTGTATAATTTTTAAGATTTTATCTCGAAAAGAGGAGCGAGTATGAGATTTATCGTTATATTGTTTTTGGTGGTCGGCAGCTGTTTTGGAGGCAATATAACCGACTTTCAAAGCTTGGAAAAATTTATCAAAGACGGGCAAGCGAAAGGATATTTTCCTAAAAAGATTTTAGTGACGCAAGGATTTGATACCACCGTATTAGAAGACGTGAGTTTAAATTTTAGCAAAACCATATATTGGGATATAAATTCTAGCTGCAACCAAAACGCAGACGAGATCATTATAGCCGAAAGCGATACGAGGCACTCTATAGTTTGCCCCGGAAATAACAACGTCTATATTTTGACGGGCGGCAGAAGCGATGTGGAAGACCCATGGGGAAACGATATCTTCGTAATGGGCGAGAACGATGATAAAATTTCAAAAAGCTGGGGTACAAATATATTTATATTCGGCAAAAGATGGGGGCATGATAAGATAGAAATCGGCGATTCTAGGATAAATCCGGCGTCAAACCCCGAATACAAAAACGAATTTCCTTACGAGTTTAGCCACTTTTTCATCTTTGATAGCGGGATTAAAAAGGATGATTTAGTTTTTAACTTCAACAAGATAATAAATTTAAAAACAAACGACTCTATAGAACTTACGGATTTAAATGGTATAAATTTGATTTTTAAAGACGAGCCGGGTAAATACTACGGCACAAATTCATTAAAGGAGATTTACGACAAAAACTTTTTCGTTACGCCTAAGACTGAAGAGAGTTTGAGCGCGGATGAGATACAAACGCTGCTTCACAAAACGGCATATTCGGACAACGCCAAAGATGCTAAAAAATACTGCGAAATGGGCGGCGATCCGAATTTTAAAGGTCATGAAAATACCACTCCCATCGAAATGGCGGTGATGTTAGGTAGCGAAAACTCGCTTCGCGCGATGCTAGAGTGCGCAAAAAGACTGACCGATAGCGCAATGATGATGAGCGTATTCGGAAGCCAACACGACGATGAGAAGAGTTTTAGGCTCGTAAAGCTTTTGGAAAAATACGGCGGAAATTTTAAAGCAAAGGATAGGGATGGCTGCTCCATGGTAAATTATGCGGCAAGTTCTCATAGTCTAGAAATCGTAAAATATCTAGTAGAAAGAGGCGCCGATCCAAAAGCTAGATGTTCTCATAACCAAAGCGTAACTCCATCGGATTGGGCAAGGAAAAACGAGGATAAAAGAGTATATGAGTATCTAAAAAGCCTAGAAGCCAAATAATAAGGCATGCTAAATGGCTTCTTATCACCTGCTTTAAATCAGTGCGATAAAATTATTGGCGTTTTTGATGCTGATAGCAAAGCACAGCAAGCTTTTATGATATCGATTTGGCTTATGGCTGCAGCGACGGAACTTATTTATATGCCATCTAGAATGGGCGGCATATCGGACTCTCTAGAACACCAAGATTTACGGCTATGCCAAAAAGCT
>CAUUQJ010000128.1:0-4776 GCA_963547085.1 uncultured Campylobacter sp.
CGCTTTTTACGCTGATCTGCGCGTTTTGGCCGTTTTTGTAGCTTTTCTCGGCTAAAATTTGCACGCCAGCCTTGTGCGAGCTCGCATCTAGCGCCACCGGCACGTTTGCATAGGCTCTAAGCGGCATCGCAGCGGGTGTCGCAGCGCGCGCGATTACAGCGTTGATGTGTCCTCCGACGAAATTATCCGGTACGCTAAGCTCAAATTCCGCGCTACCGCCTTTGATGGATAGAATTTTATAGTCGTAAACCTGCTCGCCTACGAGCGAGATATTTAGCACGCCGCTTTCTACCGGAGAATTGATGACGCCTTTAATTTTATCTCCAGCTTTAACCTTGTCGCTTACGAGTTTGATTTTAGCGCTTTGCACGTCTTTAGCGTTTACCCGTCCATAGTATCCCCAGCCGCTTACGTCCACGCGCACGCCAGCACTCGCGCCGCTTGAGTAGTCGTTTGCGACGATTAGATAATTGCCGCCGTTTTGGAATTTATACTCAAACTCGCGCGCATCGGTACTAACGGCACTTACGAGATTAAAGCTTTCTTGCTCGACGTATCTGTTGCCGTCATAAACGTAAGTAAAATCGTCGCGGTAAATTTCAACGTCGATCTTGCCTTTGACGTCGGTTTTGGTTTTGGAATCTAGTAGCGCAAAGCCGAATTTTACGCTATCGCCGCTTGATATGAAATCCTTGCTCGCGCGAATTCCTACGATACGATCATAAGGCAGATAGCTCAGGCTGCGATATGCGTTTACGTTTTTGCCCTCCTCGGTTACGCTGAAATTTAGTAGAATATTTATGGCGTTAGAGACATTTAGATCAGCTGCTGCCGGCGAGAGTGCAAGCTCTTTTTTGCCGGCGGAGCTTAGCGTAAATTCTGCCCTGCGAAGCTGCGTAGCGCCCTTTTTCTTTAAGCGATCGTTTAGAAACGAAAAGCCCTCGTAGCCTTTAATTTTCAGCTCTTTTTCATAGGCGTTTGCTTCTAGCGAGCCTTTCAAATCTCCAGCCGGCGCGCCTGCAAGATAGTTTGAGCTTAGCTTTAAAGTTATGATCTCATCCGCGCCGTATTCATCTTTGGCAGTGAGAATTTCATTTTTAATGCGGTTTGGGAGGAAATTTTCTACGCTGAAGCTTTTAGAAGCGATGATTTTATCCTCATAGATGAGATCTAGGCGGTAAGTGCCGCTTTTCTCGCCCATCAGCTCGTCTATTTTAACGCTGCCGAACTCATCGGTGTTTTGCGCGCGCGTGATGACCACAGTGCCGCTAGGATCATAAATTTTAAATTTAATCGGCGTATTTTTTAAAGAGCTAAAATCGCGATTTTTCATCACGATCGTGCCTAAAAGCCGCTCGTTCGGGCTTATTAGCTCGCTTGCGAGATAAACGAACGGACGCTTTGAAGTAATCGTTTTCTCGACGCTTGCTACGGCATTATTAAATAGCACGAACGCATGCTCATCGCCTTTACTAATCTCGATAGAGCGCGGGTTTTTAGCTAGAATTTCCATATTTTCTAATCTTAAAATTCCATCTCCGTCCGTTTTATCCTCCGCGATTAGCTCGTTTTTATCACTGTAAATTTTAACCTTCGCTCTGCTTAGCTCCTCGCCATTACTAAGCCTAGAAGTATAAATTAGCGCACCGCGCTCAAGCAGCACCACTTGAGCCGTAATGTCGCTAAGATAGGCTACACGCGAAACTTCTTGCATCTTTTCGCCCACTTTGTAAAACGCCGTGATTTTATAAATTCCATCCTCATAGCCTTTAAAATCCATCGCGATTTTATGCTCCGCAACGGCGTTTTTAGCGCCTCCTATATCAAAGCTCTTAACCGCGATCTCGCTAGCTAACCCACCTACGCTATCTTCGTTGCTTTCAAAGTTTAAAAAATATCTAAAATTTTGCTCAGGGACTTTGGCAATCGAAATTTTAACCTCATTTACGTTTGAGCTTTTAAATGCCAACGAAGCGGATTTTGGGATGAAATTTTTCTCGTCGCTAAAGGCTACGAAAGGCAGCCTGTCGCCCATTTTTACGCTTTGTTTGATCTCGTCACGCAAGATATATGAGCTATCTCCGAAGCCCTTTAGCAGCCTAATCTCGTAGCTTTTATTCGGCATAAACTCGTCGCTTACTATATCTGCATAGTAGTAACATGAAGGATCGTCGCTTCCGCCATCCTCTTCATCTTCGTCATAATAATAATATCGCGGCTGAGTGAGGCTAAATTTACTCACGCCTGCGATTCTTACGTATTTGGCGGACAGCTCGTCCATATAGTTAGGAAAACACACTCTAGCCGCGAGCGAGCCGTCTTTTAGAGCCGCAGGGCGGATCTGCACGCCGCTTAAATTTGAAGCGTTAATGCTGTCGTTAAAAGGCTCCTCGTCCGTGCGCAACTCCACCGGATTTTGCAGCATTGCGCCCGCTTTTGAGGTGAGAGATTCTATTTGCAATACGACGTTTTGTGCCTTAGGATCGAAGCTGAATAAAAAATTCCGATCATCATGCGAGCTAAGCTCGTAGGATATGTCGTTTTGGGCTAAATTCTGCGCGCGATAAATTCTAGTCGCTTGCTGTAGCGCGTCCTTGCTAACCGCATCGTTAAATTTAATTGCCACTAACCCCGGACGCAGAAGCGCGATATGCTCGGTGCTAAAAGGCTCTGTCTCGAACTCAAAGCGCACCCCGCGCGCCTCGCACGAATAATTAACTCCGGCGCTAAGCATCGGCTTTGGATAAAGCCTGATTGAGCTCTCGCTCACGCTTTCGTAGGTGCCCGTGATTTTGGGAGTGCATTTTAAGATCTGCTTTTGCGTGACGCTAAATCCACTGCCGTCCACCCCGCTAATCTCGTAAGCCCCGCTAGCGTATTTGATTTCTACGCCCGCGGCAAAGCTAGCCAAAGCGCAAAATAGCGCTGCGCTTAGTAGTTTTGTCTTCATAAAATTCCTTTGCAAAAATTTTACGAAATTATATACAAATTAACCTTTTATTTTCTTTCATTTACTCTAAAATTTGCTTTAGCGAAATTTGCATTTTCGTCCAAGCAGCCAAGCTCAAAATCCCCTGCGCCGAGGTTAAGCGTAAAAGCCTCGCCGTTAGTGCGCGCAAAATATTCTCCCGTTTTAACTTTAGAATTTGCAGGCGCTAGGCTTTGCGTGGTGAAATCTAGTGCCGTGAAATTTTGCTGTGAGGAATTTTGATCTGTGAAATTTTTCGCTGTGAAATTTTGAGCCCCCGAATTTTGCTCTGTAGAATTTTGCAAGATAGAATTTTGCGACGCCAAATTTCGTGTGGCTGGATTTTTAGCTATAAAATTCAATCCCGCAGAATTTTGCTTCGTAAGATTTTGTGATTTTAAATTCCGTGGCGCTGAATTTTGTCGCATAGAATTTTGTGCTGTAGAATTCTGTTCTGCAAAATTTTGCTGTGCTAAATTCTGCTTTAAATTATCTTGCTGCGCTGCGCTAGAATGCTTGAAATCCAAATCCGCGGAATTCTCCCCTGCAAACGCGATGGAATTTAACGCTATAAACTCTCGCGAACCGCCGCTTAGTCTGATATATACCCGCTCGCCGAAAACCGCCGTGCACTGCACCTTTAGCCGCAGCGTGCCGTCCGCACCGGTCTCGTAGGTTTTGGCGTTGATATCGTTTAGTACGGGCTTTACGGCGGCAAATTTAGCCGCGCACCTTCCTGCGCGCACCTTTTGAGGATCGACTAGGCCGTGTTTTAGCAGATAAAAAAGCTCGCTCGTGCCGTAAATTTCGCACTCCTCGTTGGGCTCAACTCCATCGATCGTAAGATCCTCGGCGCTTTGAGCGCACTCCTTTTCGCGGTACGCGTCGGTGCATACTCGCCGCAAGCTCACGCCTGCGGGACGCACAAACTCCGTCTCGCCTAGCATGGCGGATTTATCGAGGAAGGCAAACATATTAAACGCCACTTTTGCCGCACTCACGCCGCCGCTAAGATCCCTAGTCTTGGAGCCGTCGAAATTTCCCAGCCAGACGCCGAGGGTAAATTTTGGCGTCAGAGCGATGGTATAGAGATCACGTGCATCGGCACTCGTGCCCGTTTTAAACATCAGAGGCGGCGCGTTTAGGGTGTTTTGCCACACCGAGCCGAGGTAGGAGCGCGGCGCGTTTCTTAGCATCTGCGTTACGATGTAAGCGCTCTGCGGGGTTAAAATTTTAGCATCGTCGCCGATCTTTACGCCCGCTATTTCGAGCTTTCGTAGCTTTCCGCCGTTTGCAAACGCGCTGTAAAGGCGAGTAAGATCCATTAGGCTCATCGAAATGCTTCCCAGAGCGATACCTGCGCCGTAATAATCCTTGCTAAACTCCGCCAGATGCACGTTTGATAGCATTTCATACAGCCCGTCGTCACCCAGCATCAAATTTAGCTTCACCGCGGGGATATTTAGGCTAAGACTTAGCGCATCAGTCGCACTCACCGCGCCCAAAAACCCTTGATTGTAGTTGCGCGGCACATAGCCCGCGAAGGTTATCGGCGCGTCGATCAGCTTCTTTGATGGGGTGATGAGCCCGTGCTCAAGGGCTTTGGCGTAGATGAAGGGCTTGAGCGTCGAGCCTACGTTTTTTTGCGAGCGCACGCCGTCGTTTTGCCCCTCATTGGCGCTAAAATCGTGGCTGCCGACATAGGCGATCACGCTCATACTTTCGTTATCGATCAGCACCGCAGCGCCGTTTCTAACGCCCTTATCGCGCAGAGAGAGGATCTCGCTTTTCAAAAAGCCCTCAAGCGC
>CAUUQJ010000129.1:0-4773 GCA_963547085.1 uncultured Campylobacter sp.
GCTATTCGGGCTTGAGTGCGACGTGTATATGGGCGAGACCGACGCCGCGCGCCAGCAGCTCAACGCCTTTAGGATGCAGCTGTTGGGCGCAAATTTGATCAAAATCGGTACCGGCTTAAAAACGCTCAAAGAGGCGACCACCGCGGCGATTCAGGCGTGGGTGAACGAGATCGAGAGCGTATTTTACGTCATCGGCTCGGCGGTCGGGCCGCATCCGTATCCTAAGATGGTTAGAGATTTTCAAAGCGTCATCGGCGCCGAGACCAAATCGCAGCTTGCGAGCAAGGGGATTAAAGCCGATTACGTGCTAGCCTGCGTAGGAGGCGGAAGCAATGCGATAGGAATTTTTAGCGCGTTCGTGGACGATCCCGCCGTAAAACTCATCGGCGTCGAAGCGGGCGGCTTGGGCGCGCATACCCCTTATCACGCAGCGACCATTACTAACGGGCGCGCAGGCATCATCCACGGTATGAAAACGATCGTACTGCAGGATAAATTCGGCATGATCGAGCCCGTACACAGCATCTCGGCGGGGCTTGATTATCCTGGAGTGGGCCCGGAGCACGCACATCTACACGAGATAAGTCGCGCAAAATACGAAGCGGTAACCGACGATGAGTGCATCACGGCGCTTAAGCTGCTTTCTAGGCTTGAGGGCATTATCCCTGCGATCGAAAGCGCGCACGCGTTGGCGTATTTAGAAAAGCTCTGTCCGCAGCTAAAAGGCAGAAAAACGATCGTCGTAAACGTAAGCGGCAGGGGCGATAAGGATATGGATACCGTGATGAATTACAAAAAAGGAACGATTTATGGATAAGATCAAGACGGCCTTTGCCGGCAAAAAGGCAAACATCGGCTACATCGTGGCGGGATATCCGAGCCCCGCGCACACGAAGGAGTTCTTGTCAAATTTAGACGAAAGCGCGATCGATCTGCTTGAGATCGGCATCCCGTATTCCGATCCACTCGCGGACGGTCCGGAAATTTTTAAGGCGAGCTTTTCCGCGGTGCAAAACGGCGTAAACGCGGGCACAGTATTTGAAATTTTAAAAGAGGTGCAAACGCGCAAGCCGCTCGTGTTTTTGGTCTATTACAACGTGATCTTTGCCTACGGCGCGCGCGAGTTTGTAGCGCAGGCGGCTCGCTACGGCATCAGCGGACTAATAATCCCCGATCTGCCGTATGAAGAAAACGAAGAAATTTTCGCGCTTTGCGAGGAGTCCGGTATCGCGCTCATCCCGCTTATTAGCGTTACGAGCGAGCACCGCGCCGCGCGAGTTTTGAGCCGCGCACGAGGCTTCATCTACGGCGTGGGCGCTATCGGCGTGACCGGAAGCAAGCAAACTCCGATCTCGCGCCTAAAAAATATGGTCGCAGATCTTAAAAAAATGAGCGATCTTCCCGTGGCGATCGGCTTTGGCATTCGCAACTATAGCGACGTTCGCGCCGCGAAAGAATACGCAGACGGCGCTATCATCGGCACTGCGATCGTAAATTTATGCGCAAACTACGGTGGGCGCGAGCTGCAAGACAAGATCGCCGAACTTTTTAATTAACGGGAAGAGCATGAAAAAGATATTTTTGATTTTAATCGCAAATTTTTGTCTCGGCGCCAATCTGATGCAATACGATCTTTTCAACCACGACGATAGCGTGGACATCGTCTTGGCGTTCGACTCCGCATATAAGCCAGACATCGTTCGCAGCGTAGATGGACAGTCGATGAGCCTTATTTTAAAGGGGCTCGGCGGCGATGAGAAATTTAACGAAATGCGCACCAATCAAAAGGTCTTAAAAAGCTTTACGATAGCGCCTAAGGGCAAGGATATCGAGATCAATTTCCCTACCGGAGCCGATCTATCAGTCGATGCTCTTACTCAAGACGGCAATTTAAAGCTCATTTTGCGCGTAAAAAATCCCGCTTTCGATCAGAGTAAGATGAGCGTAAAGAGCGAGGCGAATGAAACGGCACAAAGCGGTAGCAGTGGAGTTTCTGTGATGCCGATAATCGTAGCGTTACTGCTTGCGGCTGCGGTTTTTGTCGGCGTACGAAAATTTTTATCACACAAGCCGCAAAAAAGTATCGACGAGACATGGCGGGTTTTTGAAGACGACGCTAGCATGGAGGGCGCCGATGTCGACGTGACGGGCATCGATGAAATTTTAAACGACTCCTCTTTTAAAAATCAGAGCGGATCAAAGAACGCAAATTTTACCAATTATTCTGACTCGCAGGAGTTTGCGAAAAAAGATGAAGTCTCTGCTTTAAATTCCAAAAATTCTAACGACTCAAAAAACGTAGATAGCGCAGATTTTTTTAGGGGCGAGAACGTGAGCGAAGAGAGCATGCGCGATAAATTTTACGATGAGGTTGCGCGTGCCGAGTGTTCGGAAGCTACGGAGGCGGACGAAAACTCTGAGAGCGCCGAGAATATAGGCGTAGCGGATAAAATTTCGCCGCTTAAAGTAAGCCCTGCCGAGAGTGGTACGATGGAATTTCGCGAGGGAGCAAAAGAAAGATCGGATGCAAAAGAGCCCAAGGTTTCGGCATTTAGAAGCATTTTAGAAAATGAGCTGCTTGGCTCGGATGCCGCAAGACCTAGCGACGTGCGAGTAGAGCTGGTGCGCGAAATCGACGAAAATAATGCTGCCGTAGTGCTAAGCTTCGCGGGCAAAAAACATCTAGTGGTGTTAAAAAGCTCCAACGCTATCGATTGATGAAGCGAGAAATTTCGTAACTTGCGAGCTTTGCGACCCATAAAATTTTGCAATTTGTGAAATTTTAAAAATTGCGGAATTTTATAGCGCTAGAAATTTATGCCACATTTAAGCCCCATCGCTAAAAGGTCGCGATGGGGCTTAAATTTAAAAAGAAAGAGGACGCAAGCTCGGGTAAGTTTTAAAATTTAACCCGCGCCTCGCCCGTATAAGCTTAATCTAAAATCTTACTTCCAAATCGACGTAGAAATTTCGTCCAGCGCCTACTGCTACAGTATCGCGTGTGCGGTTTGCGTTGATATAATGCTTATCGAAAATATTATTTACGCCAAAGCTCACGTCCGCGCCGTCAAGGACCGAAATAACGCCGTTTTTGATCTTGTAGCTTCCTCTGAAATTTGCGATCGTGAAAGCTTTATCGACATAAAAATATTCCGTTCTGCGAGCGAAATAGGAAGCGGGTTTAGAATGAGGCTTGAAGTAGTGGCTTACCTCAAAGCCTAAATTTAGATCGTGCAGAGGCGAGTAGAAAGCGTGCGCGCTTAGCTTTTTGGCGTGGTTATTGATATTTTCGTGCGTCTTTTTATTGTAAATTCTAAGTCGCTCGAAGCTTGCGCCGAAATCAAAGTCCTGCGTTTGGTAGTTTGAGCTAAGCTCAAAACCATGTCTTTTGGCTTGATCGATATTTTGATACTGCCCGTATTGTTGCGAAAAGCCGCCCGGCGGCACGCCAAGATGCGGTAGCGGCTTAACGTCAATCATATCTTTGATATTGCCGTTAAAGTAGATAAATTTCATATTGAAGTGATCGTCCGTAAAAATTTCATCCTGTTTAAAGCTAAATCCGACCTCGTACTCTTTGACGGTTTCAGGCTTTAGATCGGGATTTGGGATGTAATAATACATTCGGTTGATAGGCCCTGATTGCGATGTTTCGTGCGGCGTAGGCGCGCGGAAACTCTCGCTGTATCCCGCTAAAAGCGTAAATTTATCAAAGAGCGTATAGGCAATCGCCGCGCGTGGAGAAAATCTGGAATCTTTAAATTTCGCGGGTTTGCCTTTGATGTCGCGATCGAATCTATCGTATCTGCCGCCCAAGGTAAGCTCTAAATCATCGTGCAAGCGGATCAGATCCTGCGCAAAAAGTCCGTAGCTATTGTATTCGTTCGGAAAGGAGGCAAAATCCGATAGTACGCCGTTTTGGATAAAGATCGCATCCTCTTGCCGCTTTTCGTAATCACCGCCGAAAGCGAAGCTGTGGTTTAAAAAGCCCGTATCAAATTCCGAGATATTTTTGAGCTCTAATCCCTTACGATCGTCTTTGTTCGTGTAGCTGCCGGTATCTGCGCCGTCAATATAGCTGCGTTTATACTCGGCCCTGCTTTTGTAAGCCTTAAAAGACATATCAACTAGCGGGCTTTGCGGCGTGAAGCTCCAATCAAAAACATAATCTCTCTGGCTTAAATTTCCATGTACGAAGAGATCCTCCTCGTTTTTCCATAGCGTTTGCCAGACGGTGTGTAAATTTTCGTCGTAATCAAAGGCGCTGAAGCTGATGCGGTGATCGTCTAAATTTGCGCCGATCTTAAAAAATCCGGTATCGATATGCTCGTTATTAAAGCTCTTATCGTAGTCCGGGGCGTAGTGCGTGCCGCCGTCTGCGAACTTGATATTGCCGTAGCTTGCGCGCTTGCCGTAGAGTAAAACATCAATCGGAATCTCCTCGCCCTTGCCGTAGATTGCGCCGCGCGTGCTATGCATATTGTTTGATTCAAGCCTCTGTCCTAGCATCAAACCTACGCTTTTGCCCTCGCTTAGATAATCGCTCGCGCTTTTGGTTTGCATATTTACGATACCGCCGATTGCGCCCGAGCCGTGAAGCACGGACGAGGCGCCCTTTATGACCTCGACGCGCTTTAGGATGTCGCTATCGGTGCGAAAGGATGAGATCATATTGGAGTAAATTCCCACGCTCCTGCGCACGCCGTCTTGTTTGATGATGACGCGCTCGTCGCTTTGATATCCGAATCCGCGGATCTGAAACTGCCTGCCGAT
>CAUUQJ010000130.1:0-4766 GCA_963547085.1 uncultured Campylobacter sp.
AGATTGCTGAGGAGGAGGACGACGATACGACTTCAAATATCGCGCAGGATCACTATGGTGATTATGAAAAACGCCTATGGATGCTAAGCTCAATGCTAAGCAAATAATCCTCGTAAATCCTTTCAAAATTTTTAGGGGCGCATGCCCCTAAAATCCATTAAAGTTAATATTGAAATTTCAAAAAATTTTAAAATTCTAAGATTGTAATTTTGCGCTAAAATTTTAAATTCTGCTTGAAAACTAAAGCCGAATCGCTCATCCAAAGTAAAATTTATGTAGGTTTCAAATTCCATATCGTTGAAATTTAACTCATTCGCCATGTAAAAACATAACTCTTTTTGTAAAGCTCGGTTTCATTTAAAATTTTGCCGCGTCGTTAAAATTCCTTGCCGATTTCAAATTTGAAATTCTAAGAGCTAAAGCTTTACAGCTAAAGAATGGCATTTACTAAGAGATCGTCTGTGATAAATTTATATTTCTTTTTAGCGTCTGATGATAAATTTTAGCTTGTAGTTTTACTATTTTGATTATTTTTAAAACCTTGGTGCTTATAAATGAAGCGGAATTTTAAAAATTTCAAAGAATTTTACAAATTCCGTAAAATTTTACAATTTCACGGAATTTTAGTTTTTATAGAATTAAGCTCTAGCCTTAAAAATTCTCTTCGGTATTGCGGTCGCTTACGCGGTCCCACGGTAGCTTCATTCCACCCAGGATATGGAAGTGCAAATGCATCACCTCCTGCCCGCCGTTTTCGCCGCAGTTGCAAACAAGTCGGTATCCGCTCTTATCAAGCCCCATTTTGCAAGTTACTTCTTGGATAAAAGCGCTCATTTTGCTCATCACTTCAGGCGGTGTTACTTGAAAGTTTTCGTAGCATTTTTTAGGGATCGCCAGGATATGGATCGGCGCTTTTGGGTTTATGTCGTGGAAAGCCAAAAATTCATCGTTCTCTAACACTTTGTTGCACGGGATTTCGCCGTTTACGATCTTTTCGAAGACGTTCATTTTAGATCCTTTTATGAGGGTTGAAATTTAGTCGCGATTATAGCCAAAAAATCCAAACACACAAATTTACCTAGCTTTTATCAAATTTTAACTACAATCGCGCCATTAAATTTAACTACAAGGATAGAATTTGCAAGAGATTAAAGCAAAAATCGACGCTGCATCGAGCTTAAGCGAGCTGGAAGCCGTGCGCTTGGAGCTTTTCGGCAAAAAAGGCATCATAACGGCGCTTTTTTCCGAGCTCAAATCCGCAGCGCCCGAGCAGAAAAAAGAGCTTGCCGTAAGCGCGAACGAAAAGCGCGATTATTTCAGCGAGCTCATCACCGCAAAAAAGGCGAGCCTGGAGGCGGCGGAGCAAAAAGAGGCGATGAAAAATGAAGCAATCGATGTCACGCTTTTTAACGAAAACGTAAACTGCGGAGCGCTGCATCCCGTGATGGAGACGATGGATAAGATCATAGACTACTTCATCGCGCAAAATTTCAGCGTCGAAAGCGGCCCGCTCATCGAGGACGACTTTCATAATTTCGAGGCGCTAAATTTACCCAAATACCACCCTGCGCGCGATATGCAAGATACGTTTTATCTAAATGACGGGCGGCTGCTACGCACGCATACCAGCGGCGTTCAGATCCGCACGATGGAGAAATTTAAAGCTCCGCCGGTGCGCATGATCGCCCCGGGCGCGGTCTTTCGCCGCGATATGGATCTAACCCACACGCCGATGTTTCATCAAGTAGAAGGTCTCGTAGTCGAGCAGGGAGACCGCGTGAGCTTTGCAAATTTAAAATACGTTTTAGAGGAATTTTTGCGCTATATGTTTGGAGACGTGAAAGTGCGCTTCCGCCCTAGCTTCTTTCCGTTTACGGAGCCAAGCACCGAAGTCGATATCAGCTGTATTTTCTGCCACGGCGAGGGATGCCGCGTCTGTAAGCAGACGGGCTGGCTCGAGGTGCTAGGCAGCGGCGTGGTCGATCCCAACGTCTTTAAAGCATTGGGCTGGAAAAATGTCAGCGGATACGCATTCGGGCTCGGCGTGGAGCGATTTGCGATGCTGCTGCACGGCATCCCCGATCTGCGCTCGCTATTTGAAGGCGATATTAGATTATTGGAGCAGTTTAAATGATAATAACGAGAAATTGGTTACAAGAGTGGATCGACATAAGCGAAATTTCAAGCGAAAAGCTGCTTTCTACGCTAAATTCCATCGGTCTGGAGGTTGACGCTCACGATAAAATTTCGCTTCCTAAAGGTGTTGTCGTAGGGCTCGTAAAAAGCAAGCGTCGTCACGAGAATTCCGATCATCTAAATGTCTGCGAGGTTGATGTCGGTAAGCAGAGCTTGCAGATCGTCTGCGGCGCGAAAAATGTTGAGGCAGGACAATATGTCGCAGTTAGCCTAATCGGCGCCGTGCTGCCTAGCGGCCTTGAGATCAAGCCTGCCAAACTTCGCGGAGTGGAGAGCTTTGGCATGATCTGTTCGGCAACCGAGCTTGGACTTGCTAAGACGAATGACGGCATTATGGTGCTTGATAGCAGTATCGGCGAGCTTGTGCTAGGTAAAGAGCTGCGCGAGTATGAAATTTTTAATGATGATCTTATCGAGATCGAGCTTACCGCTAATCGCGGCGACTGCCTTAGCATCTTAGGCATAGCGCGCGATCTGGGCGCGGCACTTGATCTGCCGCTAAAGGAAAAGCACGAGTTTGAAGATGCCGACGGAGCGCCTGGTATCGGTAGAATTTTAAGCGTGCGTGCAAGCGATGAGGTAAGCGCTAAATTTGCTTTTCGAGCTTACGAGATCAAAGGCGAGCTGAAGTTAAATTTAAAGCAGACCTTGCGTCTTGCAAGCGTTGGTATTTTGCAAAGCTGCGCGGTGCAAAATTTCATCAACTACGCTACTCACTCTACCGGAGTATTGCTGCGCGCTTATGATTTTGAAAAGATCGCTTCCGCAGATGGCAAGGTAGCACTTGACATAAAGCCTATGCCAAACGGCGAGTTCGGCGTTTATGCGGGCAAGAGACTGCTTAGCGTAGCAGGGATTTGCCAAGACGCGGAGCTAAAGGCGTGTTGCAGTAGCAAAGTGGTGCTATTAGAGGCAAACTATACCGCGCCACTAATTATCGCCAAAGCAGTAAACGAAAACAAAAGCTTAAAGGGCGATGAGCACGTGTATCGCTCAAGCAGAGGCAGCGAGCCAAAGCTTAGGCTAGGGCTAGATCTGCTATTTAGATTGCTACTTAAAAATAAAGCCATTAGCCTATATGCGGGCACACAAAAGATTTCAAATGCTTTGGAGCCGCTTATCGTGGGCTTTAGCGAAAAAGAGATAAACTCAATGATCGGCGCGCAAATTCCGCGCGATAAGATCGTAAAAATTTTAAAAAGGCTGGGCTTTGATGTGGGCGTCGAAGCCGATCTTATCACTGCCAAGGTGCCGCCTTTCCGCCACGATATCGTAAATTCCCACGACGTGTGCGAGGAGATCGTGCGTATCGTAGGCATCGATAATATCGCCGCTGCGCCGCTAAGCTTCTACGAGAAAAACCGCCTAAACGATACCTACGTAAGCTTATGTAATGGACGCAAGCTTCGCAGCAAGGCGGCCGCGGTAGGATTTTTCGAGTGCGTGCATTATGTATTTGACGACGGCAAGGCGCTAGAAAGCTTGGGCTTTAAGCCGTGCAAGGTTAAAATTTTAAATCCGATAAACGGAGAACTGGACGCGCTAAGACCGACGCTAATTAATCATCTGCTGGAGTCTGCTGAGCGAAATTTAAAGAATTCTCGCAGAAGCGTCAAGCTTTTTGAGCTAGGAGAGATGTTTGATGCGGACGGCGCGCAGAGCCTAAGGCTGGGCTTTATCGCTAGCGGACTAAAAGCCGAGCCCTCTATTGCGGCCGGCGCAAAACCCGCCGTGGTCGATTTTTTGTATTTTGCAAATTTAATCCAAAGCGTCATCGGTAAATTTAACGTTAGACTCCCGAGCAAAAATTTGAAATTTTTAAGCGAATTCGAGCAGGCGCAGATCGAGCAAGGCGGCGAAATAGTGGGTTTCATCGGGCGCGTGGATTACGCCGTAGAAGCAGGGCGCGATCTGGATAAAAGCTATCTGTGCGAGATCGATTTTTCCAAGCTTAAATTTGAAAATATCGTAGCGGACGCTTATTCGAAGTTCCCTAGCGTATCGCGCGATCTAAGTATTTTGGTGCCGAGCGGAATGCGTTTCGAGCGGATTAAGCAGTGCATAGACTCCCTTAAAATCGAGGCGCTAAAGGAATTTATCCCGAGTGATCTTTACGGCGACGAAAGCCTGGGCGATTCAAAGAGCCTGACGATCAGGCTTGTATTTCAAGACCTTCAAAAAACGCTCTGCGATGAGGAAGTGGCGGGCTTTACCGATAAAATTTTAGCCGCTCTTAGCAGCGAGCTAGGACTTGGGCTGCGATGAGGATTTTTGCGCAAGCAGGCCTTTTGCGGGCGGAGATTTCAAACATCGCCGCGGACAAATCGATCTCGCACCGTGCGGCGATCTTTTCGCTGCTAGCGGAGGGGACGAGTAAAATTTCAAACTATCTAGCCGCCGAGGATACGCTAAATACGCTAAAGATCGTGGAGCTTTTGGGCGCTCGCGTGCAGCGCGAAGGGGGCGAAATTCTGATCACTCCGCCGGAGGTTATCAAAGAGCCTAACGTCCCGCTTGATTGCGGCAACTCTGGCACCGCTATGCGGCTATTTATGGGCTTTTTGGCGGGA
>CAUUQJ010000131.1:0-4760 GCA_963547085.1 uncultured Campylobacter sp.
ATTTGGATTTTCGCCGTAAAGTACGCCGCAAAACAGCGCCCCGCAAAACAGCGCGAGAAATATGTGTTTGAAATAGACCACGGCTTGCTCCTTGATTTGAAATTTTAAAAATTTAGCTCTTTGCTGGTCTTTCCACAACTGATCAAGCAATCAAAATTTATCTTTTGCCTCTAAGATCATAAGAATAATACGAACGAGAAAAACCCTCTACGCTGAATATAGCAAAAGCGTTAAGCGCAAGAGCCGCTAAGCTTAGCAGCACCGTAGCAGGCAGTGAAAAGCGCGCCAAAAACGCATTTGCAATAGCTGCAAGTACAAGCGCGATAAAGCAATATGAAAATATCGCAACTCCGCTAGTATCGGCAAGCTCCTGATAAAATCTATAAAAAAATAGAAACGATGCTATAAATCCCAACGCAAGTAGTATTTGAGCGATGATGCCGCCCGCTAAAAATATAAATAACAATACGCCTATAAATATTGCTGCAAAGGCAATGGCTACGTTGCGTAAAAGGCTGCGGCTTGCGGTAAGTTTAGAGATATTATAAATGCTAAAGATAAAAAGCACGAATGCCGCTGCGCTTAGTAATACTCCTAATCCGCCGTAAATTCCTAATAGCAATAGCACTAATTCGGCTATAGCTTTTAAGGCGCAGGCTGCGATGAAGGTGTATTTGATGAGTGCTACTTCTTTTTCTTGAGGGTTTGAGGGCTGCTGATCTTGAGTGTGGAGGTAGTCGTTTAAGTCCATGGTTGCTCCTTTAAAATTTAGCAAAAGTATATCTAAAAAACGAATAGGTAAAAATAAATTTCAAAATTTAGCGGCTCGCAGGCGGATATGTCGTATAAAGCAGGCGCTGCATAAAGGTGGATAAATTTAAGAGATAAATTTTAAAATTTAGATTGGAATTTCGGCGCTGACGCGGTGGATAAATTTTAAGCGGGCTATAAATTTAAAAAGATTTGAGATAAAATTTAGCGCAGATCTGCAAATTT
The DNA here is from genome assembly GCA_963547085.1 of uncultured Campylobacter sp. Taxonomy (GTDB): domain Bacteria; phylum Campylobacterota; class Campylobacteria; order Campylobacterales; family Campylobacteraceae; genus Campylobacter_B. The sequence goes on from CAUUQJ010000131.1 coordinate 997, forward strand.
AAAATCCGCAAATCCGCGCAAACTGCTACAAGCGTGACTCGTAGCGACGTAGCGTGTAAAGACGTTTAAGCATCTTTTTGCGAGCTGAAATTTTTTGCTTTTTGCGGACTTCCGTCATCGGCTCAAAAAATCGTCTCGCGCGAACCTCGGTAACGACTAGGTTACGATCGGTCTGCTTCTTAAAGCGTCTGTAAGCTTCGTCAAATGATTCGTTCGGATATACCTTTACTCCAGGCACTTTCCTCACCGCCTTTCAAAAAAATGAATTGTGAGTTTAGCGAAAAATTCCTTAAATTTGCTTTTGAAGCGCTTTTTTATACTTCCACACGCTTTTATTGTTGCGAGTATCTATCATCGAAAGCTCTAAAAGTAGGCTTTCGCTTGCTTGCGCGGTAGAATTTTTGGCTGCAGAATTTAAATTTCTTGATTTTTTAGATCCTGCCTTACCATCGTTTGCCGCAGCAGGGCTTTGCGACAGAATTTTACCTACCAAGATGTAATCCGGCGCGTAGATCGAGCCGCTTTCTACGGCGTGATAGCCGTGGCTTACGCCATCGTTGCTAAATACGAGTTCATCTTTGCTTGGAGCGTCTGTGACGACCGCTTTGCCTGAATGCAGCAGTGAAATTCTAATTTTTTTGCTCAAAAATTCCGCATCCACGCCGTGCGCGTTCGTCCCGTCCAGTGGCTCGATGCCGACGACGCTGAATCTACCGCCTCTCTTGCTGACGATACGCTTTGAGAGCAGATCAGCGATGCTTTCGCCTGCAATGCGCTCCAGATATGCGTTTGGATATCCTGCGTGATCTATGCCTCCGGTAAGCGCCGAATTATCCGTGCTTTTAGAGCCTTTAAGCGCAGCGCAGCCTGCTAAAAAGACACATAGTAAAATAACGAAAAAACTTATTTTAAAATTTTTCATAGCATTTCCAAATTTTATAAAATAAACTCCGCGATTATAGCGAGATTTGGTTAAATTTCGTTTTTTCTGGATAAAATTATGTAATAAACATTCCGCTCATTTTTAATTTGAATTAAAGATTCCTTGATATACTTTCTGCCAATTTATTCAGAAAATTCTCGGGGTGCTTATGAAAAAAATCATTAAAAGAGACGGAAGTTTTCAAGAATTTCAATCCTACAAAATAAAAGATGCTATCAAAAAAGCCTATAAAAGCGTTGGTAGCGAGTTTGACGAAAAAGTCTTTAATAATGTAATGAGCGCGATCGTTTTTAAAGAGAAATTAAGCGTCGAAGATATTCAGGATCTTATCGAGAAAAAGCTCTTCGAAGCGGGCGATTTCGACGTTTTGAAAAGCTTTATGATCTACCGCCATACACACAAGATGCAGCGTGAGCACATTTTGGGGCTTGAAGAGGATACGACCTATATCAACTGCACCCAGACGGTCAATGAATACATCAGCAAGCAGGATTGGCGAATTTTAGCAAATTCCAATACCAGCTACTCAAACGCAGGCCTCATCAATAACACCGCCGGCAAGGTCATCGCAAACTACTGGCTCGATAAAATTTACTCTCGCGAGGAGGGCGCGGCGCACCGAAACGGCGACTATCATATCCACGATCTGGACTGCCTTACGGCGTATTGCGCGGGCTGGAGCCTGCGCGTGCTTCTAAACGAGGGCTTTAACGGCGTGCGCGGTCGCGTCGAGAGCAAGGCGCCGAAGCATTTCCGCGAAGCGCTGTATCAGATGGCGAATTTCCTTGGAATTTTACAAAGCGAATGGGCGGGCGCACAGGCGTTTAGCAGCTTTGACACCTATCTGGCGCCATACGTTTTCCGCGACAAATTAAGCGACGATGAGGTCAAAAAGGCGATCACGAGCTTCGTGTTTAACCTAAACGTTCCAGCGCGTTGGGGTCAGAGCCCATTTACCAACGTCACCATCGATATGACCTGCCCGGATGATCTAAAAACGCAGATCCCTACGCACAACAACGAGCATCTATTTAAAAATTTACACGACGAGGAGCTTTTGGCCGAGGCTAAAAGGCGCGGTAAGGACTCGCTTGAGGCTTTGACTTACGGTGATTTCGAGCCTGAGATGAACCGCATCGTGATCGCGTTTTACGAGGTTTTAACGACGGGCGATAAGTGCGGCCAGCCCTTTACCTTCCCAATTCCTACGGTAAATTTAACGGAGGAGTTTGATTGGGATACGCCTGCGGCCGACGCGGTGTTTTCAAACACCGCTAAGGTAGGCTCAAGCTATTTTCAAAATTTTATCGGTTCGCAATATATCACGAACGAAAAGGGCGAGCGCGTACCCAATCCAAAGGCGTATAAGCCCGGCGCCGTGCGCTCGATGTGCTGCCGCTTGCAGCTTGACCTGCGCGAGCTTCTTAAGCGCGGCGGAGGACTTTTCGGAAGCGCGGAGATGACGGGAAGCATCGGCGTCGTAACGATAAATTTAGCCCGCCTAGGCTATCTGTATAAAAATAACGAAGAGGCGCTGTATGCGAGGCTGGACGAGCTTTTGGAGCTTGCAAAATCGACGCTTGAGAAAAAGCGAAAATTTGTAACCGAGATGTTCGAGCGCGGTTTGTATCCATACACGAAGCGCTATCTGCCGGGCTTTAATAACCATTTTAGTACCATCGGTATCAACGGCGCAAACGAGATGATACGAAATTTCAGCGGCAACAAAGAAGATATTACGACGGAATTTGGGCGTAAATTTGCCCTTAAAATGGTTGAGTATCTGCGTGAGAAGATCCGCTCGTTTCAGGAGCAGACTGGAAATTTATATAATCTCGAAGCCACGCCTGCCGAGGGCACTACGTATCGCTTCGCCAAAGAGGATAAGAAACGCTACGCAGATATCATCCAAGCGGGATTTGATAAAAACATATACTACACCAACTCTACGCAGCTTCCGGCAAATTTCGGAAGCGATCCGTTCGAGGCTCTGGCGATGCAGGACGAGCTGCAAAGCTCCTATACCGGCGGCACGGTGCTGCATCTGTATATGAAGGAGCGCATAAGCTCGGCTCAGGCGTGTAAACAGCTCGTAAAAAGCGTAGTGCAAAACTACAAGCTTCCTTATATAACGATCACGCCGATTTTCAGCGTCTGCCATAAGCACGGCTATATCAGCGGCGAGCATGAATACTGCCCGAAATGCGATGAGGAGCTACTTGCGGAATACAAGGCCAAGCAGAGCAAGGGTGCCTAAATAGCGATTAAATTTTAATCTTAATGAAAGGATGGAGAATGGAATTTCCAAAAGAGTTAGAAGCAAAACGCACAAAATGCGTCGTTTACACAAGAGTTATGGGCTATTTGCGCCCCGTAGAGAGCTTTAATATCGGAAAGAAGGGCGAACACAAAGAGCGCGTCTTTTTTGAAGAGAAAAAAGACAAAAAGCAGATCGCCTAGTCGCCGCTACCGGCCAAATGCAACAAACGCATACGAAGCCGCCGCAAGCCTTAAACCTGCGTAACGCGCAGATTTACGAGATCACGCCGTTTACGATGCTTGATTTTCCTGATCACATCGCCGCGATCGCGTGGTTTTGCGGCTGCAATATGCGCTGCAATTACTGCTACAACCCACAAATCGTTACTTCACGGGGTAAAATTTCAAACGAAGAGTTTCTGCGCTTTTTGGATGCGCGCGCGGGCAAGCTTCAGGGCATCGTATTTAGCGGCGGCGAATGCACCTGTGCGAGCGATTTTATCCCGCTGGCGCACGAAGTTAAGCGGCGCGGCTTTTTGCTCAAGGTTGATACCAACGGCTC
>CAUUQJ010000132.1:0-4756 GCA_963547085.1 uncultured Campylobacter sp.
AAGAGTGCCAGCGCGGCGATTGAGCAGCAGATTGCGGAATTTATCGCTAGAAACGAAATTTTCGAGACTAAAAGCGCTAAATTTTATCCTGGAGATAGCAACTCAAGCGGCTTTATCGAAGGCGTAGTAAAAAAAGAGAAACTACAAAAAAGCCTTTCTGAGGGCTTTAGCAAGCTAAAGGAAAAAGCAGGCGCGCAAGATAGCAACGATACGGACGAGCCAGATCCTGCTAAAATTTTCCCGGAAGATTTTGCTTTTCGCTACGACTACACTATCAAGCATAGCGTAAAAAATGCTGCGGATGGATTTGAGAGCGACGGAATTTTAACGATTAAGACGCCATATTACGCAGAGCCTTGCAAGAAGCTGTTTAAGACTGACGCGCCGCTTAGCACGCATCTAAACTACGGACCTACAGAGGTTAAATTTAGTGCAAAGCTAGCCGATATAAATGTGCTAGAAGATGGCGGAATAGGACGTCTTGCAGGCCTTAGCCTAAACGGCACGAGCGATATGAGCGGAAAAACGATAAAAGCCTTGGGCTTTAAAATCGGTGAAATTTTTATAGACGACGGCAAGGATTCGGGTCTTGATATAAAGGATCTTATCTACGAGGCAAACTTTAAAAATGGCATCCAAGATCTAGACGATAATATAACTAAGCTCTTTTTGAATGACATAGATTTTGCAGGCAGCACAAAAGAGCTCGTCGTAACTGTAGATAAACAGCGCTTCGTCGTAGTTACGGATATGAGCACGGAAGGTAGCTACCGCGTAAAAGATGGAATTTTAAATTTCAACGAAAGCGATAAAGCCCAAAGCCTAAAAATCGCCGATGTGCTAGTGCGAAACATCCATTTAGGCGTCGATACCAGCTTTAGCGCCGCACTTTTCGAAAAATATTTGTCTATTATCTCAAATCCGCAAGAAGGCGAAAAATTAGCGGAAAATAAAGAGCTTTTTATGAAGCTGCTAAAAGATGATATGAAAATCAACGTGAATGATTTTTCGTTTGAAAATAGCCTCGGCAAGAAATTTGCTTTTAACGCAAGCGCGCTATTAGGCGGCTACATCGACGAGACGCAGCTTTTTAAGCGCATGAGCTTGGACGGCAAAGCTACGATAAATACGACCATCACGGACTTCCTATCGCCTTATGACAGCCTGCGCGATTTTGCGCCGATGGCGGAAGTTTACGGCTCGCAGTTTCTTAAGCCTGATGGAGATGGGGTTAAGATGGAGTTTAGCTTCGATAAGGCAAGCAACTCTATGATCTTAAACGGAAAGCCTATCCCGCTACCGCACAACTAAATTTTTAAGCTTTGCGAGCAAATTTTAAATCTGCTCGCAAAGCTCTTTTTATTTCTTACTTTTTCGGCGCAGAATTTCGCAAGGCTCCGCGCAAATTTTTCCCTGTAAAATTCCGCGGCGCCACCATAAAATTTCGCTAGAATTTTACCGCATCGTTTCCGCCACTTCGTTAAATTTTAAAATCTATAAGCCAAAATAATGACAGATAGACTTAAGCAATTTTGGCTATAATGCGCGACTTTGCAGCGCAGCTAGCGTAAATTTAAAAGACGGCGGATTATGAGCGGCATTTATTACGCCGCCTCTTTTGACGACGTATTTTATATTGGGAAACTAACGCTAAATTTGCATTTTTAAATTTCAAGGAACGATATGAAAGTAATCAAACGCAACGGCAGAACCGAGGAACTTGACGTAAGCAAGATCAAAAAATATACGAGCGAGGCGGTAGAGGGGCTGGAAAACGTGAGCCTTAGCGAGCTTGAGGTGGACGCAAAGATCCAGTTTCGCGATATGATCACCACGGAGGAGATCCAACAAACCCTCATCAAAACCGCGGTCGAAAAGATCGACGTAGACCGCCCGAACTGGACTTTCGTCGCCGCACGGTTATTTTTATACGATCTGTATCACAAAGTAACGGGCTTTAGCGGTTACAACAGCCTAAAAGATTACTTCGCTCGCGGCGAGGCGGCGGGCCGTATAATGCTCGGCTTAAAGGAAAAATACGATCTAGAGGATCTAAATTCTTATTTGCAGCCGCAGCGCGATTTGCAGTTTAACTACCTCGGCATCAAGACGCTTTACGATCGCTACCTCATCAAGGATAAAAGCGGCGCGCCGATCGAGCTTCCGCAGCAGATGTTTATGGCGATCGCGATGTTCCTTGCGCAAAACGAGCTTGACTGCCAGAGCTGGGCGAAGAAATTTTACGATCTCATATCTAAATTTGAAGTCATGCTCGCTACTCCGACGCTATCAAACGCCCGCACGACGCGCCATCAGCTAAGCAGCTGCTACGTGGGCTCCACTCCCGATAATATCGAAGGAATTTTCGATAGCTACAAGGAGATGGCGCTTCTGAGCAAATTCGGCGGCGGTATCGGCTGGGACTGGTGCAAGGTGCGCGCGATGGGCGGCAGCATCGACGGGCATAAAAACGCAGCGGGCGGCATCATCCCGTTTTTAAAGATCACCAACGACATCGCCGTCGCCGTCGATCAGCTGGGCACGCGCAAGGGCGCTATTGCCGTGTATATCGAGCCGTGGCATATGGACGTGAGCGACTTCCTCGATCTGCGCAAAAACTCGGGCGAAGAGAGGCGCCGCGCGCATGAAATTTTCCCCGCGCTGTGGATAAACGATCTGTTTATGAAAAGGCTTCAAAGCGGCGGCAAGTGGACGCTATTCGATCCCGCTGAAGTAAGCGATCTGAGCGATCTTTACGGCGCGGAATTTGAGGCGCGCTACGAGCAGTACGAGGCCGACGATAAAATTTCAAAATCCACCATCCTGGCAAAGGAGCTTTGGAAGAAAATTTTAACGAGCTATTTTGAGACGGGAATGCCCTTTTTATGCTTCAAAGATAACGCCAACCGCATCAATCCAAACGCGCATCAAGGCTTAATCAGGAGCTCAAATTTATGCACGGAGATCTTTCAGAACACGGCGCCGAACCACTACAAAATCAAGGTCGTCTTTGCCGACGGCAGCGAGAGGTTGTTTGAGGAAAACGAAGATGTGGCGACCGACGCGGGCATCGTAAAAAAGGCGAAAAAGATCACCGCGCTAGACACGCTGGGCGGCAAAGAAATTTTTATCGTAGAAAAAGGCTGCGACGAGGGCGCGACGGCGGTTTGTAACCTCGCAAGCGTAAATTTAAGCAAAATCAACAGCCGCGAGGAGATAGCTCGCGTGATGCCGATCGCCGTGCGGATGCTCGATAACGTCATCGATCTAAATTTTTACCCGCACGCCAAGGTCAAACACACCAATCTAAAAACGCGCGCGATAGGGCTCGGCGTAATGGGCGAGGCGCAGATGCTAGTGGGGCGCGGCGTGAAGTGGGGCAGCTACGAGCACTTCGAGCTGATCGATAGGATAATGGAAAACGTGAGCTTTAACGCGATCAAGGCAAGTTCAAATTTAGCCGTAGAAAAGGGACGGTATCCTGATTTTGCGGGCTCGAAGTGGAGCGAAGGAATTTTCCCGATCGATTTAGCGAACGAAAACGCCAAAGCGCTAGTTAAGCGCGGCGGGCTTTTTGAGCAGAGCAGCTGCGACTGGGACGGACTGCGCGAGAAAGTAAAGCGCGACGGCATGCGAAACGGCTATCTGATGGCGATCGCGCCGACATCGAGCATCAGCATACTCGTAGGCACCACGCAGACGATCGAGCCGGTGTATAAGCGCAAATGGTTTGAGCACAACCTAAGCGGCATGATCCCGGTCGTCGTGCCGAATTTAAGCCCGAAAACGTGGCAGGCGTACGTACCTGCATACGAGCTCGATCAGCGCCTGCTCGTAAAGGCGGGCGCCATCCGCCAAAAATGGATCGATCAAGGCCAGAGCCTAAATATCTTCATGAGCCTAGATAAGGCAAGCGGCGGCTATCTGAGCGAAATTTACACGCTTGCGTGGCAGTTGGGGCTAAAATCGACCTACTACCGACGCTCCGAAAGCCCCGATAGCGAGAAGCTAAACAACGTCGCCGATCGCTCAATCGAGTGCGAAGGGTGTCAATAGGATACGGCGGCGCTATGGTTGAATATAAAATTTGAAAAATTTTGAAATTTTTAAGAGCCGCCATAAAATTTTGTAAAAATTTAAGCGGCTAAAGTCGATAGTAAAGCAAAAATTGCCTATTAAAGAATTCCTTGCCTTTCGAAGTAGTTTGATTTAATAACGGACGAGCAAAAAAGCGCAGCCTTGGCAAGAACTAAATTGTTTCAACGGCGCTCTCTCAAATTTAAAGCGTAGATTATTCTACCTGCCCGAGCTTTTTGAGATAGGCGAAAATTTTAGCGATCTCGATCATTTTATTTAGGCTTTCGAGCAGTTTTGCGCTTTGTGAGCTCGGCGCGGATTTGAAAATTTCGCTATTTTCAACGCCGATTACAAGGCTGTTTTCGCCCAGATAGAGCTCGGTTTTACCGAACAAATTTAGGGTGATCGTCTGCATATTTTCTAAAATCTTTTTGTTTTGTAAAAATGCGGCGGCGGCGGGATTGTTGAGATAAACGTCAAACGAAGCGCTTAGGTGCGGGCTGTCTTTGAGCAGCTTCAGCTCCGACGCGCCGAAGATGAACTCTCCGCGCGGCACGACCAAAATTTTGCTATCGAAAGTCTCGCTAAAATCGAATTTTGCAAAAAGCCCGTCGAAAATCGCAGTATCATCCTTTTTTTTAAGATGCAAAATTTTATCCAGCTCAAATACCCGATTTTC
>CAUUQJ010000133.1:0-4717 GCA_963547085.1 uncultured Campylobacter sp.
AAGCTCGCTCGTCGAAGAAATCTTTGAAGGCGGAATTTTAGAGGCGCCTGCATTTACAAAGCCTGATGTTTTTGAAAATTTACCTATAGTTTCAGAGTTTTTAAAGGGTAATCACGCTAAAATGCGCAGCTTAAAAAATCAAATGGCGCTATGCAAAACGAGGTTCTTCCGCCCGGATATGTACCGAAAGATCGCCAAAAATAAAGGAAATTTATGAAAAACAAGTATATCCAAGCGTTTGAGGACGCTCAGATCACAAGTAAAAGTGTGCCTGATTTCCGTGCCGGCGACACCTTAAAGGTAGCCATCAGGATCAAAGAGGGCGATAAGAGCAGAATTCAAAATTTTGAAGGCACCTGCATTGCGCGCCGTGGAAACGGCGTCGGCGAGACTTTTATCATTCGCAAGATCGGCGCTAATAGCGTCGGCGTAGAGAGAATTTTCCCGATCTACAGCGAGAGTATCGAAAGCATCGAGGTTCTAAGAAAAGGACGCGTTCGCCGCGCGAAGCTATTTTACCTACGCGACAGACGCGGTAAAGCGGCTAAAATCAAAGAGCTTCGAAAATAATCCTTTAAATTTACGCTTCCCAATTCAGAGGGAAGCTCTTTTTATAATGCGCGAGATTTTAAAAAATTTCGCGCAAAATCTACTCGCATTAAATTTAAAATTTTACAACTTTTCCATTAAAATTTTTAATTTTAAACTGCCTAAAAATCGTCTTTCCTGATAGAAAAAGATAAAATATATCCTGATTTTATTTGCGTTTAAAAATATTACTATAAAATGCAAATTTTAATTTAGAAAGCTCGCGCTAAATTCGAGAATTCGGCCGAGTAAAATTTATTCAATAAAGAGCGAGATGTGATTTTTTTAGGCATTGACGTAGGATCAACCACTGTTAAAACGGTAGTTTTAAACGAAAAATATGAAATTTTAAGCAAGAGCTACGAGCGGCATTTAGCAAAGCCCAAAGAGCTGGTGCTGGATAAAATTTTGCAAATCCAAAAAATCTACGCAGGCGAGCAATTCAGCGTCGCCATAGCGGGTTCGGCGGGCATGGGTATCGCCAAAAATTGTAAAATTCCGTTCGTCCAGGAGGTTTTCGCTACCTCGCTCGGCGTCAAGCGGATGTTTCCAAAGACCGATGTCGTAATCGAGCTGGGCGGCGAGGATGCTAAAATTTTATTTCTCACGGGCGGACTTGAGGAGCGGATGAACGGCTCGTGTGCGGGCGGCACCGGCGCATTTATTGATCAGATGACCAACCTTTTGCATCTGGATATCACGGAGCTTGACCGCTTAAGCTTTGCAGCGAATAAAATTTACCCGATCGCCTCACGCTGTGGCGTATTTGCCAAAAGCGACATTCAGCCGCTACTAAATCAGGGCGTTAGAAAAGAGGATATTTGCGCTAGTATCTACGCCGCGGTCGTCGAGCAGACGATCTCGGGGCTTGCGCAAGGTCGCGAGGTCAAGGGCAATATCCTGTTTCTAGGCGGCCCGCTGTTTTTCCTAAAAGGTCTTCAGGCGCGCTTTAAAGAGGTGCTAAAGCTCACCGACGAAACCGCGACCTTCCCCGACATTGCGCCTTACTTCGTGGCTTACGGTAGCGCGCTGTACGCAAAAGATGCGGGCGAGACGTTAAATTTGGAGGAGACGATCTCGCTTTTAAAAAAGGAGCCCGACAGGACCGCGCTGGAAGCCGAGCCGCCGCTTTTTAAAGACAGAGCGGAATTTGACGAGTTCACCGCTCGCCACGCCCGCGCAAGCGTGCCTAAGGTGGATATCTACACCTACAGTGGAGACGCGTATTTGGGCGTGGATTGCGGCAGCACTACGATCAAAGTCGTGCTGATGGGCGCGAACTACGAGCTGCTGTATAAATTTTACTCCTCCAATAAAGGCGATCCGGTCGATATCCTGCTGCCGCGCCTTAAGGAGCTATACGATCTTTGCGGTGACCGCATTAAAATCAAAGGCAGCGGCGTTACCGGATATGGCGAGGATCTCATTAAAACCGCCTTTCGCTTCGATTACGGTATCGTCGAGACGATCGCGCATTACAGCGCTGCCCGCCACTTCAATCCAAAGGTAGATTTTATCATTGACATCGGCGGACAGGATATCAAGTGCTTTTCGATCAAGGATGAAAATATCGATTCTATCGTGCTAAACGAAGCGTGTAGTTCTGGCTGCGGCTCGTTTTTGCAAACCTTTTCAAATTCTTTGGGCTACGACATTAAAGATTTTGCAAACCTAGCCCTTTTTGCAACCCATCCCGCTAAGCTTGGTAGCCGCTGCACGGTCTTTATGAACTCTTCGGTTAAGCAAGCTCAAAAAGACGGCGCTACGATCGAGGATATCAGCGCGGGTCTTGCTATCAGCGTCATAAAAAACGCGATTTATAAAGTCATCCGCGTGCGAAACGCCGACGATTTGGGTCAAAACATCGTAGTGCAGGGCGGTACCTTTTTAAATAACGCTGTGCTGCGCGCGTTTGAAAAAGAGCTCGGCAAAAATGTCATCCGCCTCGATATAAGCGAGCTTATGGGTGCATACGGCGCGGCACTTTTTGCCAAAAATAACGCGAACGAGCGTACCGATATGATCAGTCGTGCAGAGCTTGAAAATTTCACTCATCGCAGCGAATTTAGCGTCTGCAAGCTCTGTACGAACAAATGCCCGCTTACGATCAGCTACTTCGGCGATACTAAATTCGTCTCGGGCAATAAATGCGAGCGCGGCGCGGGCAAGGAGATCCGCCACGACATTACGAATTTATTTGAGTTTAAAAACGAGCTTTTGAAAAAATATCGCAAGCCGCCGAAGCAAGACGCACCGCGAGTCGGAATTCCGTTTGTTTTGAATATGTTTGAGATGATCCCGTTTTGGAGCGCGTTTTTTGAAAATTTAGGCATGAGCGTCGTGCTGTCGCAAAAGCCGCGAAAAGAGACGCTGTTTTTAGCAAGCCAAAGCATCCCGAGCGATACCGTCTGCTATCCGGCTAAAAGCGTGCACGGCCATATCTACGATCTTTTAAATAGGGACGTGGATTTCATCTTCTATCCGTGTATGAGCTACAGCCTGGATGAAAATATCAGCGAGAACTGCTACAACTGCCCCGTAGTCGCATACTACCCCGAGCTGATACGCGCAAACGTAGGCGCACTGGAGGAGAAAAAATTTCTCTATCCGCACGTGGATCTTAACATGCAAGATTCTTTTTGCAAAACGATGCAGGCTGAGCTCACGGACGCCGGGTATAAATTTCACTCCGACGCCGTTAAAAACGCCGTCTTGCAAGGCCTTAAGGAGCTGCAAAACTATAAAAATACCGTTTTAATAAAAGGCGAGGAGACCCTAAAGGAGATCAATGCAAGCGGCATGCCTGCCATCGTGCTAGCGGGTCGCCCGTATCATATCGACAAGACGATAAATCACGGTATCGATCGCTATCTAAATTCCTTGGGCTTCGTGGTACTTAGCGAGGACGCGCTGCCGCTTAGCAGGGTGCAGACGAAGAGCCTTAATCAATGGACCTACCACGCCAGGCTTTATAGCGCGGCGCGGTTCATCTGTAAATACCCGCGCATGCAGCTGGTGCAGCTAGTTAGCTTCGGCTGCGGGATCGACGCGATCACGGGCGACGAGGTGCGCGACATACTGCGCCAAAACGGTAAAATTTACACTCAACTTAAAATCGACGAGGTTACGAACCTAGGTGCGGTCAAGATCCGCCTGCGTAGCCTAAAAGCGACTATGATAGAGCGCGAGAGGCAAGGCGCGCAACAAGAAGCAAGAAAGGATGCGCGCTAATGTTTGCTAAATTTACGAAAGATATGAAAGAGACCCACACGATATTGATCCCCACGATGATCGATCCGCATTTTCGCTTTATGCAAGGCGTGCTGCGCGACGAGGGTTACAAGAGCGTCTTGCTCGGCGAAAATCGTCAAAATATCGTCGAGGAGGGGCTTCGCAGCGTGCATAACGACATGTGCTACCCCGCGCTGCTCGTCATCGGGCAGTTTATCGACGCACTAAAAAGCGGCGAGTTCGACACGCACAAGGTGGCGCTTCTCATCAGCCAAACGGGCGGCGGCTGCAGAGCGAGCAACTACATAAATTTGCTTCGTAAAGCGCTTGAGGACAGCGGCTTTAGCTACGTCCCTGCGATCTCGTTAAATTTCGGCTCGCTAGATGAGAATGAATTTAGCCTCGGCAAGAAATCGCTTCTAAAGCTCTTTGCCGCGATATTTTACGGCGATTTGATGATGGGGCTATATAATCAGTGCAAGCCCTACGAAAAGATCAAAAATCAAACGAATGAAATTTACGAACTCTGCGCCGAGCGGATCAAAAATTTGACCGATCAAAGATCGTTTTTCAATCTCAAGAAAAATTTCAAATTTATCCTCTCGCAGTTCGCTAAAATCGAGCGCGACGATAAGCCGCGAGTGAAGGTAGGCATCGTGGGCGAAATTTATCTTAAATACTCGCCCATCGGCAACAACGGCCTAAACGCCTATCTCATCCGCGAAAACGCCGAGCCCGTAAATACGGGGCTGATGGACTTCGTGCTTACCTGCATCTACGATGCGGTCTACGACAAGCAGCTCTACGGCAAGGGTGGTGCGGCGTATTACGGCTCGCTTGCGGTCGCTAAGGTAGTGGAATTTTTCCAGCGCATGATGATTAAGCAGATGAAGCGCTT
>CAUUQJ010000134.1:0-4715 GCA_963547085.1 uncultured Campylobacter sp.
GTGCTCGTGCTTTTCGTGCTTTTCGTGATCATCTTTCGCTCGTTTTCATACGCGCTTATCGCGATCGTCGTAAATTTAATCCCGCTTTGCGCCTGCTTCGGCATCATGGGGGTTGCGGGCATTCCGCTGGATATCATGAGCATCACGATAGCGGCGATTAGCATCGGTATCGGCGTGGACGACGTCATCCACTACATCTACCGCTACAAGCGGGAGTTTGCGCGCAGCGGCGATGAGGCTGCGGCGATCCGCGCGAGCCACGCAAGTATCGGATACGCGATGTATTATACGTCGTTTGCGATCATTTTGGGCTTTAGCGTCATGATGATGAGTAATTTCTGGCCTACGATCTACTTCGGGATGTTAATATGTCTGGTGATGAGCCTGCTTCTTTTAGGCGCGCTCATAATCCTGCCGTCGCTAATAATGAGCCGAAAGAGCTTAAAATTTAGCCTCTTTAAAGCTAAATAAATTTTATCTCGCTATAATTGCCGCATTTGGAGAGGATGGCGACCTGGTGGCGTCTGCGGACTTCAAATCCGATAGGAGGGCGGTTGACCGTTTTCCGGGGGGTTCGATTCCCTCCCTCTCTCGCCGAATTCTTTTAAAATTCCATCTTTAAATTTTATCTTCCACGCTTTTAGCCACGTGCTTCAAGAATTTATCTCAAATTTCAGCTCTAAATTTATCAGTTATTAAGTAGAGATGGGTAGCATTGCTCGTTAACTTTTCTTCAAGGAGCGAGTATGAAATACGCATTAGGCGCCGTGCTTGCAGCATTTATTTTTGCAGGATGCGGCGATGACGATGTAGGACTTGTCAAAAACTACACCCTGCCGGATTTCAAATCGATGAATATCGGTACGGCAATCGAGGGTTCGAAAATCTGCAAAAATATTACTTGGAGCAAAGAGGAAAACGGCGGATTAAAGACAGTTAAGATGACGTGCGACATGGATGTAGAGCAGAGGCTTAAATCATATAAACAAGAGATGTTGGACTCGTCTTTAAAAAGGGTTATGACTTTTTATGAGGGCAAGGCTTACGACGCGCAGGGTTTGTTTAAGCTGGCAAAAGAACACTGCAAATTAAACGAAGCTAAATTTCAAGAAACGCTTAAAAACCAAAGGCAAAATAGAATTTTTGAGGAGGAATGGAAGTCGGTCGATTGCGACGACAAATTAAAAGGGGAGATACTGAAAGAAAGCGATACCGAAATCTACATAGACTTTATTATGGAGTGCTTAAAAGCAGCCGTTTATTACTCGCAAATAACGGCAGAGCAGTTGGACGCGAGCTTCGGACATAAAGAAGGTGGATCATCAAAGCTTGCTATCGAGCTAAATTTTATCGTAAATGAGGGTAAAAGAGTAAGTCTGTCTGATAAATTTAAACTTATCACGAACGGTAAAGAAGATCCCGTAAATAAAATGAAGTCAAAAGATGTCATAGCAGGCTTCTACGAAAGGCAATAAGCGCCTCATCTCGCGGCTAAATTTTATGAAATTTTAAAATTTAGCCGCTTTTTTATATCAAAATTTTATGTGAAGTTTTAAATTTTAAAACGCGACGGGAGTAGTTTCGCCCGCCGCACCGTGAAATTTTGCGCCGAAGATAGGTTTATTTGTCGTGTCCTTGCAGATACGCGATCGCGCTAAGTGCGGCAACTGCACCGTCGCCTGCCGCGCAAACGACCTGTTTAGGCGCATCTTGTCTCATATCGCCCGCCGCAAATAACCCGTGTACGCTTGTTTGCATCTTTAAATTTACCGCGACCTGTCCGCCCGGCGTGATGTCGCAGATGAACTTGCCGTTTTCATTCTTTAACACCTCGTTTCGCACGTCAAGCCCCACGAATACGAAGATCCCAGGCAGCTGTAGCTCACGCGTGGCGCCGCTTGTTTTATCCTTGACTACGACGCTAGTTACGCCGCTTGCATCGCCCCTGATCTGCTCTACGAGCGCGTTTGTGAGGAGCTCGATATTTTCACTTTCGCGTACTTTTTGTACGGTCGAAGGCGCGGCGCGAAACTCGTCGCGGCGATGGATCAGATAGACTTTAGAGCAAATTTTAGCTAGATACAGCGACTCCTCTAGCGCCGTGTCGCCACCGCCGAGGACGGCAACCTCTTTGCCCTTATAAAAAAATCCGTCGCAGGTCGCGCAGGTACTGACGCCGCGACCGAAGAACTCATCCTCGCCCTCAATCCCCGCGCGGCGCGGAGTAGAGCCCGTAGCGACGATAACGGCGCGCGCGCGACGCGTTTGATCGCCCTCGAGATAGATCGTAAAATTTCCGTCGCCGTCTTTCGAGACGCGCAGCACGCGCACCATCTCGTGCTTCAACCCGAAGCGGAAGCACTGCTCCTGCCAAGGCGCCATAAAGCTCATCCCATCAGTCACCGCAGCGACGCCTGGGTAGTTTTCCATCTCGGAGCTTGAGGTGATCTGCCCGCCGGGCATTCCCATCTCAAACATCACGACGTCCTTTAAACCGCCTCTTGTAGCATAAAGCCCCGCCGCTAGCCCCGCAGGGCCGCCGCCGATAATTGCTAAATCTAACATTTTTTCTCCTTAATTATTTTATTAAGTAAAGCCGCGAGCGTTAAATTTACGAATTTAGTTAATAAAACGATGAGTGGAAGAAGAAAGGGCGAAAGCCGCCCTTTTGAAATTTACAGAAGCGAGTTTAGCTTGTCGGCTATGATCTGCTTGGATTGCGCGCCGATGAGCTGAGCTTTTAGCTCGCCGTCTTTGAAAAATAGTATCGTAGGGATCGAGCGAACGCCGAACTGCACCGCAAGGTCCTGCGCTTCGTCGGTATTTACTTTACAAATTTTAGCCTTGCCGTCGTAATCGTTCGCAAGCTCCTCGATGATCGGGGCGATCATACGGCACGGTCCGCACCAAGGCGCCCAAAAATCGACTAGCGCGACACCCTCTTTAGTAACATCGAAATTCTCCGAAGTAAGCTCTATATACTTTCCCATAATGTTCTCCTTGTGTTAAAATTCCGCGGATTATAATTCATTATCTTAAATAAATAATAAAAATTCTAATTTAAAAAGATATGTTGGCGATAAATTTTATCTGCTTTGGATAAACTTCCACTACGTCGATCTGCCATGGCTCGTCCGTATCGCAGCTCATCAGATAAAATTCCGCTGCCTTTAAAATTTTAGCCATCTTGACGCCCGTCACGCGCTCTGCAGCGTCGTAATCGCTGCTCGTGGCCTTTACTTCGACGAAGTGCAAAATCCCGTCTTTGCGCGCGATGATGTCGATCTCGCCGAAGCGGCAGCGGAAATTTCGCTTTAAAATTTCAAACCCTTCGCCGCGCAAAAATTCCACCGCACGGTCCTCGCAGGCAAAGCCGAAAAGATATTCTTTTAAGCTCAACTTTAGCTTTCGATCCTGATCATAAAAGGCTTTTGCGTGATGAAATTTTCGCCGCTAATTATGCTTATTGCGCGCTTAATATCCTTCTCGCAGCATGTATGCGTCGTGAAAAACAGCGTCACTTCCTCATCCGTTTTGAGCTTAGGCTTTTGCAAAAAGCTGTCGATCGAAAGATCGTTTAAGCTCATAATGTTCGTGAGCTTCGCGAGCACGCCCTTCTCGTCGCGCACGCGCAGCCTGAAATAATACTTCGTGCGGATCTGCTCGCTCGGCAGAATTTGCATAAAATTTTCGCTAGGCAAAATTTTATAGCCGAGCATCGGGTTTTTGTTGTCGCGCGCGATGTCGATGAGATCGCTTATAACCGCACTTGCCGTAGCGCTTCCGCCGGCGCCAGGGCCGTAATACATACTCTCGCCCACACAGTCTCCGTAGATGCTCACGCCGTTCATAACGCCGTCTACTTTTGAGAGCATTTGATCCTTTGAAATGAGCGCAGGATGGACGCGCAGCTCGACTTTGTTGTCGCACGCGCGCTTGGCTACCGCAAGCAGCTTAATTATGAAGTCAAATTCGCGCGCAAAATAGATATCCTCCTGCGTGATCTCCTCGATCCCCTCGATTAGGATGTCTTCCGGATCGCCGTGCACGCCGTATGCTATGCTAGCTAAGATCAAAAGCTTATGCGCCGCGTCGAACCCGCCGATGTCAAAGCTTGGATCGGCTTCGGCGTATCCGAGCTCTTGAGCTCGCTTTAGCGCGTCCTCAAATTTCTCGTTTTTTTGCATCATATTCGTAAGGATAAAGTTACTCGTGCCGTTTACGATGCCGATTATTTTTTCGATACGATTGGCGCTTAGCCCCTCGCGTAGAGTTTTGATGATCGGAATTCCGCCCGCCACGCTCGCTTCAAAGCCAAAAGGCGTATCGCCCGCTAGAGCTTGGAGCTTGTAGCGATGATAAGCCAAAAGCGCCTTATTTGCGGTAACGACCGCCTTTTTGCGCTTTAAAATTTCGCTTACGATCTCATAGGGCTTTTCTACCCCGCCCATAAGCTCTACAAAAACGTCGATGTCGTCGCGCTCGATGATACTCCCAGCGTCGTTGCTAAGCGGAATTTGCACATCGCGCTTTTTGCTCGTATCGCGCACTAGCCCGATTACGGGCTCTATACTAACGCCTGCACGCGCAAGAATGATATCTTTGTTTTTGATCAAAATATTTGCAACTTCGCTACCTACGGTACCGACGCCTAAAATCGCTACCTTCATCAGATCTCTTTCAAATATTTTTTTATATTTCTAGCGGCCTGGCGG
>CAUUQJ010000135.1:0-4699 GCA_963547085.1 uncultured Campylobacter sp.
CCAAGTATCCGCGAGCCGCTGATGTCGCCTTCTAAAATTTGAATATCGGCGCGAAAGGAAAGCACGAAAAGCAGATGCACCAAAAATACCGTGGCGTAGCGCAGCGCCCGAATGCTGGGGCGCAGTTTGCCGCTTTTATTTTTAAGCGCGAAGGTCGAGAAAAAGCTCGTATTTTTGATCGTGCAGCGCGCGTGATATTTATCCAAGGCCTACTCTTTAAATTTTGAAATTTCATCCGCGAGCTTATCTAGGCTCTCGTCGCTTACGTTGGTTAAAAGTCCGCTCATCAGGCTGTTTTTGATATTGCCCGCCTTATAATTTTTAAGGCTTGCTAAAATTTGATCCTTGCTCTTGCCACCGATCGGAGGAGCGATCTTGCCGCGTCCGTCGTCGCCGTGGCAAGGCGCACAGCTTACCAGATATGAGCTGCTTACCTCAAAGTCGCGCTCTTTGACGCTCTGCTGCAAAATTTTAATATTTTTTACGTCCTTATCGTCGATGAGATCGACGCTTTTGCTCTGCGGCGCAGGCTTTGCTTGCACCTGCGGCTTGACTTCTTGCTGCGGCGCACTAGAATCGTCCGAACTAGCCATAAAGATCATCAGCGCGATCAGTGCTACACCCAAAATCAAAGCTAAAATTTTGCCCGGTTTCATTTCTGCTCCTTAAATTGTTTGTTGAACTCGTAAATTTCTTTCGCCATCGTCTCTATCTGCTGCTCGCTCATGCCCTCGACGAGCTGCACCATAAGAGGATTAGGCTTTTCTTTAAATTTATATTTTTTAATCATATCCACGATCTGCGCGTCGGTTTTATCCAGAAGCGACGGGCCTATGATACCGTTGGCGTAGTCGTCGTGGCACGCCGAACAGCGCAGGATAAAATCATGCCCAAGGCGCTTTTTCATCAGATCGAAATTTAGCTTTTCGTATTGGTTTTTGATGCTCGAATATGCCACGATATTTTTGGTCGTTTCGTTCACGTCGCCGTTTAGGTTAAAATTTACCTTTCGCTCGCCGTAAAAATCGTAGCTTACGAACTTATCGTCCTTCTTGGGCGCTTCGCCGCTTTTAACGCTGATGCGAGGCTTTGCAGTATGATTTTGTTCCACGCTCTGCGATGCGGAATTTACACTCGCGGAATTCTGATCCGCAGAATTTTGCCCTGCGGAATTTGCAGCGGCGGAGCTTGAATCGCCGTCATCTCCGCAGCCGCACAGCAAAAGCGCTGCAGCTAGCGAGCATAGGCGGAATTTAATAGAGTTTTTCATTGTTTTCCTTCATAGATTGATTTGTAATCCGCCCGCGGGATTATCTCGATGATACGCGCAGGGCAGAGCTCTGCGCACGCCCCGCATCCCACGCAAGCGCTGCGGATCTGCGGAGCGAAATGCGCGCCCGCCTTTATCATCGCTATGGCATCAAGCGGCTGCGGGTAAGGGCACAGCGATGCGCATAGATCGCAGGCCTTGCCCTCTTTTGCCGCCAGTGCTGAGTTTAGCTCGCGCTCCTGCTCGGTCTTGGCGGGCTTTGGGCGCAGATCGCTAGATTTTAAGACTTGCCCGAGATACGCCAAACAGGCATCTAAATTTTCAATCACGGCGATACCCATTTTGACCTTTTTAGGCTCGTTCGTCTCGTGGCTAAGCGCGCCGCTAGGACAGGCGAGCACGCAAGGAAGCGCGCCGCAAAGATAGCAGCCTCGCTCTTTGGCATCGATAACGGGCGTACCGATGTCAAAAAGATGTGTAATATCGAGCAGATAGATGCTGTGATAGGGGCAGACCTGCACGCATTGGCCGCACTTGATACAGCTACTGCGGAAGCCTCGTTCCGCTAGCGCTCCGGGCGGGCGCAGATATAAAGAGGCGGAATCCCCGCTAGAATTTTGTTTTATGGGATTTGGCGCAGAATTTTGCTCTGTGGAATTTACGGAATTTTGCTCGTTTAAATTTTGCACTTCACTGCCCGCGGAATTTGCAGAATTTTCATCCGCAAACAAGCTTGCTGCCCCGAGTGTTCCGAGCGCTCCGCCGAGTAGTTTTATCGCTTCGCGTCTATTCTTTATCATTGCCTCATCCTAGGTTTTGGATCTTTTAGCAGTAGCTCAGGCTCTGAAAACGGAGCGAGCTTGGAGATGAAATTTAAAAGCGCGATCCCGCTGGAGCCGTAAAAAAACCGCACATTAGGTTTATACGCCCAAAGCCTATCCGCGTAGGCGTATGAGCTGTAGCTAACGTCGCCGTAGCCGTCGCCGTCGCGGTCAAATCCGTCGTAATCGTCGAAGTAGTTGCCACTCCATTCGTTTTGCAAGAGCTTGGATTGGGGCGTATCGTTTAGCACGATCTCCATATTTCCTTTAAATTTATTGTTTTTAAATACGCTTTTTAGCTGCGTGGCGTGGAATTGCACGCCGATGCTGTTGTATTCGATATCATTGTTTTCAAAAACGTTAAGTGAGCCCGGCTGATAGGGGGATTGATCCAGATAAAACCCGCGGGCGTTGTAAACGACTTTATTATCCGTAACCCTGAAATTTGAGCTATCCTTCATGCCGATGCCTACGCCGTAAGCGCCGTCCGCGTTGCGCACGACGTTGCGTCTGGCGATATTATCGCTTGAAAACATAAAAAATAATCCCACGCTATTGCCGTCGTAGTAGTTATCCTCCACGACGTTATGCCCGGAGTTCATAAAGTGCAGAGAATAGCGACAGCTATGGCCTTTGTTGCCTGCGACGAGATTGCCATTAGAGAAGTAAAAAACGGTATCGCGGACGTTATGGACGTCGTTATTTAAAATTTTATTGGCATTGGAATACCAAAGCTTGATGCCGTCGCCTTTGAAACTCGTGCGGTAGGCGTTGCTTGAAATCTCGTTGCCCTCGATCGTTACGTCGTTTGCCTTGCTTAGCACGACGCCGTAGAGCACGTCTTTGATGAGATTATTTTTTATGATTACGCTGTTTACGTCGCTTACATTGATGCCCGCATCCTCGCTAAGATGCTCGAAGCCTCCATTTTTGATTGTTAAATTCTTGATTATAACATGCGGAGAGCGGACGCGAATGACTGTGCCGTTGCGATCGCCTATGATCACGGCGGAGCGGTCTAGTCCGTCGATAGTAAGGGGTTTATCGATTAAAATATTGCCGTGGTACTCGCCCGCGGCTAGTTCGATAATATCGCCCGCTTTTGCGCTATCGATCGCGTCTTGAAGCTCGCTCGCGCTTAAGCTTAGCGCGAGCGAGAATGCTAGAAGCAAAAGCCTCATCTATGCTCTCGTAGAAATTTTTTCTTAGATAGCAGTGCTAACGCCGATAGTAGCGACAGAGCTAGCATCAGCCAAAAGCCAAGAGCCGGATATGAATGGGTAGTAAAATGCGCTACGCTGCCGTCGCCAAATGCTGTAGGCATAAAAGGCTTTATTTTAAACGCGCCCCAGTCTTGCAGGTTATGCCCGAACCAATACAGCCAGCCCACATAGCAGCCGATAAAGATAAGTGGCGCAATGATCGGCAGGATCATAAGCAGGGTCTGCCCCTTGCCGTCGTAGTACAAAAACGCAAGCATGCCGATCGTCGCGATTATGAGATAATACGGCGATAGCGAGTGCTCGAGCGTGCCGCCGCGCCAGACGGGATACATGCCGATATAGTGATTTAGGGTATTCATCTCGCCAACATCACCGCTAAAGCCGTCAACGTGGACGTAAAGCGGAATTCCATCGGGGAAGGCCTCTTTTGGATAGTTCGGCGCTTCGAGTGAAATTTTCCACACCGGTATGCTAGGAACTCCCACTTCAAATTTATGCTCCAGCATCGCGCCTAGATCATTTTTAACATCACTAGGAATTAGATGATTTTTATACGATGCTTTCGTATAAAAATTCCATATCGGTGCAGAGTATGCGGGCAGCTGCGAGACGCTGCTAACCTGCCCCGATACGATTTTGCCTTGGACTTTGAAAAATCCGAGCGTAGGGATGGTAAAAGCGACCGTCATAATAAGCAGCGCTAAAATCGCGTAAATTTTATATTTTGGCATTTCATCTCCTTTAAATTCTCCCCCTTACGGGGGAGAGTGGGGTTAGTTAAGACCCGCGTTCTCATCGACCCATTTTAGGTATTCGATGATATCTTTGATCTCTTCGTCTTTCATATGCTGATTTGGCATGCGAAGGTTGAAGTAATTTATCATTGCCTTAACGTAGTCGTCTTCGTAGAATTTAGCAGGGTCTTTGATGAAATCGGCTACCCATTTTTCGCCGTTTTCATGGCGGAGTAGGACGCCTGTTAGATCAGGACCCGAGCTTACTTGACCGATGACGTGGCAGCCGTTGCAGCCTCCGCGTAGGTAAGCCTTCTCGCCGTTAGATGCAGCCTCGCTCATAGGAGTGGAGAGCTCGCGGATCAGGTTGTTTTTAGCGCGAAGTCCGACATCTGCGGTTTTTACTAAATACTGCCAAACTTGACCTTCCCAAAGTATCGCGCCATTCATATCGCCTGCTTTTACCGCGGCGTCTGCCTTGGCTTTGGTTTCAGGAATTTTGCCGTATTGATCCAGCGCGTCATCGACTAAAGCCTTGACCTTAGGATATTTCTCGTAGTTTTTCTCTTTTAAGAATTTAACGACTGATTGGATAACGTCGTCGGTGGCTTTATTCGTAGCTACTACCTTGTCGTATTCGGCTTTTAGAGC
>CAUUQJ010000136.1:0-4681 GCA_963547085.1 uncultured Campylobacter sp.
TTTTGGATATAATTTTACGCTATCAAAATTAATGAGCGGAAAAATGAAAAATTTTTTTATAAAACACTGGCGTAAGTTTGCTTGCGGCGCAGGTGGATTTGCGCTGTTTTACGTGCTTGCGGGCTTTTTCGGCGTGCCGCTTTTTATCGAAAAGGCGCTGCCTAAAATTTTAGAGGGCAGAGCAAGCTTTAGCGTGCAGGACGCTAAATTTAACCCCTTTACCTACGAGCTAAACGTCACAAAGCCGGAGCTTAGCACCTTTAAGCCGCTGTTTAGCGCCGATGAGATAAATTTAAAAATCGGTTTTTCAAAGCTTTTTAAAAAGACTCTCGCGGTAGAAATTTTGCATCTTAAATCGCCTAAATTTCACGTCGAGCGCGAGCAAAACGGCACCTTCAATTTCGAGCCGCTACTTTCGGAGCAAAAGAGCGAAAGCAAGGATGAAAACTCCAGCTTCAACGTCACGCTGAATAATTTTAAGATCGAGCGCGGCTCTCTGGGCTACGTCGATAACTCCCTAAAAAGGCCGTTTTCGCTCATCTCGACCGATCTGAATTACGAGATAAATGGCTTAAATTTAAAGAACGAAACGATCGGCGAGCACGATCTAAGCGCCGTTTCTCGCACATACGACTCACTGAGTTTCGATGGAGCCATCGATCTGGCGCCCCTGCGCTTGCACGGCAAAATAGATCTTAAACGGCTGAAAATCGATCCGTTTTGGCTATCATATCTCGATCCTAGCGGCGTGCGGCTTAAAAATGGCTTTCTTTCCGCCGAGCTGAATTACCGATTGAGCCTCGATGAAAATATAAAATTTGCGCTTGAAAACTCAAAACTCGAGCTTGAGAGCCTAGAAATTTTGCAAGATCAAAGCTTAATTTCGCTAGGCTCGTTAAAAATCCCGAGCTTTAACCTAAATACGGACGTTTCAGATGAAATTTCAGGCTCAGTAGCGATCCCACAGGTGCTGCTTTCGGACGCAAAATACGATATGAACGAAACCAAAATTTCCACGGGCTTTGAGGGGGCGCGAATTGCGGATTTTGCGCTGGATTTTAATAAAACGGGCGCGAACTTGCGGCTAAACTCAGCCGTAAAAAGCGTAGATCTAAACCGCTCAAGCTTTGCAAACCCGCTAATTTCGATCGTTTCAAACGACACTAAAATCACGGAAAACTTCTTAAAATTTAACGCCGAAGGTAACGATACAGCCCTTCATACGGGCTTTGGCGCCTTTAATATCGCTGACACGCAGATTACGCTAGCGCGCAGCGACAAAATTTCACTCGCCGCGACCGAGCTGGGCGCATTTAGCTACGACAAGGAGGGCGCGCAAAACGGCGCAAGCCTGGAGTTCGCTAAAATTTCAAACTCCAAAATTGCAAACAAAAACGGAATTTTTAGCGGATTTGAAAGCTTCGGCGTGCAGGGAGTGAAATTTAACGTCGCGGATCTAAATCTTGGCGTGGATAAAATTTTGCTAAACGCGCCTTTTTTCAACTCGGAAGTGGGCGCTGGCGGCGCCAAAAGTATAAACGATCTGGCGATTTTAAGCGCAATCTCTAAAAATCCTGCAAGCTTCAAAAAAACGGCGAGCTCTAGCGCCGTAAGCCAAGCGGATGCAAACTCTACAACAAGCGGCACAAATTTAAATTCTAAAAAGCCCTCTAAAAGTCCCGCTTTAAAATTTAAGATCGGCGAAGCCTCCGTAATGAGCGCACAGGCCAAGATCGGCGAGAGCTTTATCGTCAAAAACAACGTGCACGAGATCAAGGATTTCAGTGCCACGCTAAGCGGGCTAAGCTCGAATTTCGCCGAGCCTTTCGGTATCAAAGCAAGCCTTATCACGGGCGAAATCACGGCTAGTGCGGACGGCAAGGCTAGCATCGCGCCGCTTAACGTAGGCGTGAGTTTTAGCCTAAAGGCGCCGAACTTGGGCGTTTTTAACAGATATGCGGCGGAATTTATCACGGGCTCTATCGCGGGCGAGCTCGCTACGCAAGGACAACTGAAGCTTTCAAACGCCTTCTCGCTCGAAGGCAAGCTATCGGGCAAGGGCTTGGCGCTAAGCTCGGGTAGAGATAAAATTTTCTCCCTTGCATCGCTGAATGTCGCGCAAATCGCGCTGAGCCCAAACTCCCTCACGTTAAATAAGATCGCCCTTGGTTCGCCCGCGGCAAATATCTCGCTAAATAAAGACAGACATTTAAATTTAACTTCGCTGATAAAGCCCGCCGCGCAGGCAAAGCAGACTGCAAAGCCCGCTAAAGCTGCGCCTAGCAAATCCACAAAAAACGGGACGAGCTTTGCGTGGAGCGCAAAAAATATCTCGCTTAGCGGCGGAAGTTTAAATTTCACCGACGAGAGCCTGGGGGCGCCCTTTAAACTGCGCATCAGCGATATGAAAGCAAGCATCAGCGAGATCAGCCCGAAGCGGGCGGCGGATATCAAATTTAGCTCGCTCGTAAGCGGAAGCGGGTTAGCGAGCATCACGGCGCGCGCCTATCCGCTGGATTTTAAACGCAAAAGCGATATAAACGTCGTTTTAAAGGAGATCCCGCTTGCGCCCGCATCGCCCTATACCGCCAAATATATCGGCAATGAAATCGCAGGCGGTAAGTTAAATTTAAAGCTTTCTTATAAAATCGAAGACGGCAAGCTGAATGCAAGCAACGATCTAAATTTAGACCGCTTCGAGCTTGGCAAAGAGGTGCAGAGTAAGGACGCGCTGAGCCTTCCGATCGGGTTAGCGGTATCGATCCTAAAGGACAGCGACGATCAGATCGATCTTAGCCTGCCTCTAAGCGGTACGCTGAGCGATCCGAAATTTAGCTACGGCGCGCTCGTTTGGGGCGCGATCAAAAAGCTACTCTCGGACATCGTGCTAAGCCCGTTTAGATTTATGGGAAAGATCGCGGGCGTAGATACGAAAAAGCTGGAAAGTATCGATTTTGAGGCGGCGAGCAGCGAAATTTTAATCAGCGAAAGCTCTAAAATCGATGATTTAGCCAAGGTCGCAAAAGCTAAGCCCGATCTTAAGATCATTCTAAATTCTGCGTATAACGAAAAGCTCGATACTCACGAGTTTCAAAGGCGCTCGCTTCAAAACACGCTTACGCTGATGTCCAATAAACAAGGCCTCTCCACCGATGAAGCCATAGCGGCGCTTAAGATCAAATACGGCATCAAAACTAGCGGCGATGAGGCGATGGAGGAGCTGATAAGCGCGCAGAAATTTACCCGCTCCCGTCTTGATGAGCTAGCCCTTGCCAGGGCAGCCGCCGTGCAATCGGCACTCGTGCAGCGCGGCGTAAGCGCATCTCGCATAGAGATCAAAAAACCGAGCGAAGCGGAGCTTAAACAAAACAGCTTTATTCCGCTAAACCTGGGTCTTGAAAAATAGCGTAAGCAAAATTTGGCTATACTAAGCGGACTAAATTTAAAGGATGAGCGATGATAAATATAGGAATTCATGGCGGAAGCGGCAGAATGGGCACGATGATCTACGAATGCCTGAAAAATTTCGATCAGGCGCGAGCAAGCGTGATCTACACGGTCGCGCCGCTTGATTATACGCCGAACTGCGCCGTAGTAAGCAGCTACGACGAGCTTTTTAGCGGCTGCGACGTCGTGATAGACTTCACGATCCGAGACGGCGCAATAAGCCTAATGAAATTTGCGCTTTCGCACCCAAAGCCGCTTTGCATCGGCACGACGGCTCTGGGCGAAGAGGGCGAGCGGCTACTGCGCGAATGCGGCGCGAAGATGCCCGTACTACACGCTACGAATATGAGCCTGGGCGTCGCGGTGCTAAACAAGCTCGTAGCGCTTGCCAGCAGGAGCCTGCGCGATTTTGACTGCGAAATTTTAGAGATGCACCACCGCCACAAAAAAGACGCTCCGAGCGGCACGGCGATGAGCCTTGCGGAAAGCGCCGCAAGCGCGCGCGAGCTAAGCTTAAAAGACGTGCGCGTAAGCGGTCGCGACGGGCTCATCGGTGAGCGCAGCAAGGACGAGATCGCCGTAATGTCGCTGCGTGGCGGCGATATAGTCGGGCGCCACACCGTGGGGTTTTACGGCGAGGGCGAGTTCATCGAGCTAAATCATACGGCAACTTCGCGCGCGACCTTTGCCAGAGGCGCGATAAAGGCGGCGGCATGGCTTGCGTCCCAAAATAGCGGGCTTTACAGCATAGACGACTGCTTAGGAATCTAGGCTTTGCGGCTAAATTTAAGAGAATAAAATGCCAACCAAAGATGAAATTTTAAATTATTTGCGTGAGCTAAAGCCCGAGCTTGAAAGCTTTGGAATTTACAAAGTCGGGCTATTCGGCAGCTACGCCAGAGGCGGAGAAAATATCGCCGAGACGTTTAAAATTTCAGCCGATCTGTTTGATGAGGCGCCGGCAAAATGCCGGACGGCAAGCCGTCAATGATAAAACAAAATATAGATAAATTTCTAAAAAATAAAATTTAAGAGGTTAGAAAATGTGCGCAATCGTGGGAGTCATAAATTCCGAAGGTGCGGCTAAAACCGCGTATTACGGGCTTTTTGCCATGCAGCACCGCGGCCAGGAGGCAAGCGGCATCAGCTCGAGCTTCAACCATCATATCAAAACGATCAAAGCCACAGGGCTCGTGACGGAGGTTTTTAGCCCAGCAAGCTTTGAAATTTTAAA
>CAUUQJ010000137.1:0-4620 GCA_963547085.1 uncultured Campylobacter sp.
GAACCCGCGACCTCTTCCTTACCAAGGAAGTGCTCTACCTCTGAGCCATATGAGCCTAAACTCAGGCAAAGAGAAATCGCTACCAATACCCAACAATGCGACCAAAATTTAGATTATGTAAGCATATAAAAGCAGTTAAGTTTTACAGCTCCCAGTAAACCTAAATGGTGGAGCGGGAAACGGGGCTCGAACCCGCGACCCTCAGCTTGGAAGGCTGATGCTCTAGCCAACTGAGCTAATCCCGCATCAAAAATTCATGGTGGTGAGACGTGGATTCGAACCACGGAAGGCAAAGCCAGCAGATTTACAGTCTGCCCTCGTTGGCCACTTGAGTATCTCACCCTTTGATGAAATCTGGTCAAACACTGTTACAAAAAATGGAGCTGGTGGACGGGATCGAACCGCCGACCCACTGCTTACAAGGCAGTAGCTCTACCAGCTGAGCTACACCAGCATTTTGAAATTGAAGTGGCAATTATAACCGAAAAATCCCCAATTGTCAAGGCTAAAACAGCCTATTTTAAAATTTCATAAAATTTCTGCTATAATGCGCGTAATTTTAAATTTTAAGGAATTTTATATGAAAATCATACCTTGGATCATAATAGTTTTTATGATTTATTTGATTTATTATTTTATCTCCCGCTCCGAAAAGCGCCTAAATACCCTTGAAAAGCGCTTAAATAAAATAGAAGAAAACTTAAGCGAGATAAAAAAGGCTACCGAAGCCAACAGGCTCTTGATCGAAGAAGCAAAGCTGGACTCTGAAGATGACGCAAAAGAGCAAGAATAAAATTAAATTTAAAACCATAATCTCGTTAGCTTAGCCTTTTTTGCTAAATATCTCGTGCTAAAAATTATGAATATATTTTATAGTGCACTTTGGCATTTTTGAAAGAAATTTTGCCGCAATGTCAGAACCGCGAAGGGCAAGAAGCTCATACGTAACTACTTCTTAAATTTTACGAAATTTAAAATTCGCGTTTTAATCCTGCAACGCTAAGCAAATCCACGCGAATTAATAAATCAAAATTCCAGCCATTAGCCGCAAATTCCATAGAATTTCAAACAATACCGCCTAAAATTAGAATTCCTGCTAAAATCCATCTTACAATTCAACTTCTTAAAATTTTGCGCAAATCCCTCAGCTAAAATTCTAAACTACAAAATTTTAGTATTTAAAATCATATTAATCAACCCCGCCGCAGAGCAAAACCTATGAGCTCGCACCGAGCGCTGCCCCAGGCTTAATATATCCGAAAGCTTAAAAG
Source organism: uncultured Campylobacter sp. (assembly GCA_963547085.1). GTDB lineage: Bacteria > Campylobacterota > Campylobacteria > Campylobacterales > Campylobacteraceae > Campylobacter_B. The sequence goes on from CAUUQJ010000137.1 coordinate 1,272, forward strand.
CGTAGACCACAATCTCTGCAAGCTAATGATAAAATTTCATCATAATTTTTAAAAATCAAAATTTAAAAAGCACAGAATTTTACCCCAGGATTTGAATTGAGTAAAAAGCCGGCGAAATGCAGGAGCTTCTAAAACGCAAAATTTATCCATTGGAATTTTCCTCGCCCATAAGCGCTTCAGCGATGAGCTCCAGCGGATTTACACACCTCATCTGCGAGCCGCTTAAAGAAAGCGAATTATTTAGCTGCATCCTGCACGCACTGCACTCGGCAGAAACTACGCGCACAGGCAGATCTGCCATTGCACGCGCCTTAGCTAATCCCACTGCGCGCGCGAGCTCGTAGCGCTCGGCCTGCATCGTCACGCCGCCAAATCCGCAGCATTTATTAGGCTCATCCATCTCGGTTATTTCGTAGTTTTGAGCGAGCAAGCCGCGCGGTTCTTTCCACACGCCCTGCATTTTGCGGGCATGGCACGGATCGTGATAAGTAATCGCTAAAGCCCTTTTGCCGCAGCGCGTCAAAAGATCACTTAAGTTTGTAAATTTATAAAAGTATTCGCTCGCCATAAAAATTTTACTCGCAAGCTTTTGTGCGCGGGCTTTCCATTGCGGCTCATTTTCAAAAAAATGCGCGTAATCCACCCGCAGCATCGCAGAGCACGTAGCCTCGGGCACTATAATCGCATCAAGAGCAGGCAGAGCTTTTTCGAAATATGCTATATTAAATTTTGCCACGCGTTCAACCGCCGCAAAATCTCCCGTAAAATACGCAGGAGCGCCGCAACAGGCTTGTTCCTTCATCAAATTTACGTTTAGCTTTAGCGCTCGCGCGATATGTAAAATCGCCTCGCCTACGCCCGTGTAAGCGTAGTTTGCCATGCAGCCTATAAAAATTCCGATAGTTTTTTCGCCGCCGTTGTCGATAAGCTCTGCGTGCGAGTTCATAAAGCTCTTTTTCGCAGGAGCAGGCAACAAGCGCTCTTTTTTAAGTAGTGGCAAGTCAAATCTAGGCGACATAGAGCTTTGCGTATCTTTTCGCATCTTAAAGCCACAGCTAAGAAACATGTATCCAAGCGCTGCTGCTAGATCCAGCGCTTTGCGGTGCCCGAGCAGCCAAAACGCAGCTTTTTTGTACCACGCGATGCCAAATTTTTCCGCAATGCGCGCGCGAACATTCTCAATTGCCGTATCTATGGGCAAAGACTCGCCGCAAATATCTACGCAGTTGGTGCATAAAAAGCAGCTTTCAAAAATTTTCTTAGCGTTTTTATCAAGCTTTAGCTCATTCCTGCCGTAAGCGCCCAAAAGATCCACGAATCCGCGCGGGCTCGTTACTTCATCGCCGTTAATGCCATGAATCGTGCAGACTTGGATACATTTACCGCATTTTACGCAGCGCTCACTAAGTGCCGCAAAATCGAACGCTCCAAGCTTTGCCCTACTCATAGCCGCACTGCTTAGACGGTTTTAGAAAAGCGCTTCTCGCCCAAATTTTTAACCATATACTCATCAAAGCACATCGCGATATTGCGGATCAAAAGCGTGCCGGTAGGCGTTACCGAAATTCTATTCGGCGAGACTTGCACGAAATCCTTTAGCGCCTCAAGCTGCTTTAGGCTCGCGCTAAAATGCTCGAAAAATTTTATCTTAAATTTCTCCTCGATCGCCTCTATATCGACGCAAAAATTACTCATAAGCCCCATAATCACCTCTTTGCGCAGCAGATCCTCTTCATTTAGCAAAATGCCCCTGCAATACGGCAGCCTGCCCGCATCGATCGCGGCTTCATATGCATCCATATCTTTGAAATTTTGCGCGTAGTGGCGCGCGCCTTCGCCGATACTAGTCAGCCCGATACCGATCAGATCGGCACCGCCCTTGGTCGTGTAGCCCTGAAAATTGCGGTGCAGCGAGCCGTTTTTAAGCGCGGCATGAAGCTCGTCCGCGGGTTTTGAGTAGTGATCCATGCCGATCATCTCATATCCGTTCGCGCTCAAAAAATCATGGGTAAATTTTAAAATTTCAAGCTTTACCTTGGGCTCTGGCAGTGTCGTCTCATCAAATTTACGCATAGATTTTTTGATCCACGGCACGTGCGCGTAATTAAATATCGCAAAGCGGTCCGGATCAAGCGAAAGCGCAAACTCCAGTGTGCGCTTAAAGCTAGCTAGGCTCTGATACGGAAGACCGTAGATCAGATCCATATTTATCGATTTTATCCCCCTCTCGCGCGCCATGGCTATGACATCCCTCGTAAGCTCGAAAGGCTGGATGCGGTGGATCTCCTTTTGCACTTGCGGATCGAAGTCCTGTACGCCGTAACTGATGCGGTTAAAGCCGTTTGAAACGAGCACGTCAAGCTGCTCGGCGTTTAAAAATCGCGGATCGATCTCACAACTGATCTCGGCTTCAGAGCTAAAATTTGTAAAATATTTTTTGATATTTTTTATGTGGCGCGCGAGCTGTTCGGCGCTAAAATACGTAGGCGTGCCGCCGCCGAAGTGCATCTGCACGACCTGGCGCGAGCCGTCCACGATGCCGCTTAAAATTTGCATTTCGCGCTCGATATAGTCCAAATACCGATCCATCTTGTCGCGCTTGCCGGTGTAGATTACGTTACAGCCGCAAAAATAACAGGCGGAGCGGCAAAACGGCATGTGAAAGTAAAGCGACAGCGGCGTGGAGCTTTTCTGATTTTTCAGCTCGTTCAGATATCCGTCGTAGCTAAAGTTTTCGCTAAATTCCAAAGCGGTCGGATAGCTCGTGTAGCGGGGTCCGGGGCGCGAAAATTTCGCGTAAGCGTCGAAGTCTATACTATTCACGGCTGCCCGCCTTGGTTTTGATAAGCTCTTCGATGTCGATGAAAAGGTTCGGATGCAGACTTTTTACGCGCGAGACGACGGCATCGACGTCTAAGCTTAATCTTTTCGCACTCGGATTTGCGCCCGTTAGCCTTCTGATCTCGTCCATACACACAATCCACGCGTCGCCGAAATCCACCGGCGTATGCTGCAAAATCGAGCGCTCAAGCTTGAGATTAAAATTTTCCTGCATCGCATTTTTGGTCGCAGCGATGAGATTCGCAAGCGATTTTATCGAGATCATCGTGTGCACTTCGTTATTTTCGTCGATGCCGAACCACGGCTCCTCATCGCTCCACGAGCCGCTTTTCAGAGTGAGCTTTTTCTCGTTGTCTTCGCCCTGCGAAATTTCAAAAACCGTCCTTTTCGAGCTATCCAGCCCGAAAAATTCGCTCGCTTTGTCGATCTTTTTTAGCGCTTTCTCTTTTTCTTCGATGCGTTCTCCTAAAATTTATCTTCTTTGATCCAGCCAGACCATAACGCCCTT
>CAUUQJ010000138.1:0-4618 GCA_963547085.1 uncultured Campylobacter sp.
GTACGGCGCGACCGCGCCCTTTCGCCGCTATCAGCACTTGACGTTTTTTGCCTTGCTATCTTGCATCGCGCGGAAAAATTCCGCCCTGCTTAACGGGATTTCGTCAGGATGAGCGCTTCTGAAATGGCGCAGATAGCCCTCGTAATCGCCGAGCCCGATGAGAGGCGCAAGCGCGGCATCCGCGCGCGCCAAAAACCTCGCCACGACCTTCGGGGCTGCGAGCGGATTAAATTTAAGCTTTTTCATAAACGCCCCTATCTATGTGCTCGCTTTCTGCTAGTTTGAAATACCCATCGCTCGCGCCGCCCTTTGAAATTTTAAGGCACATCCTTATCGTTTGGGCGATGACGACGATCGTAACAATGACGAAAAGAGCACATAGCACGGCGTCGATGACGTTGTTTCTGATGATAGCCTGCGCCTTTTCGATCGCGGCGGGATCGCTTAGGCTAGCAAGCTTGGCGGCGGTATTTTGCGCGATAGCCACGTGACTTACCGCGTCGTGCACGCGCTCGCCGTTAGCCGGCATCAGCTTTAAGATCGCCGCATAAAGCGTGGTTATAAGCACCCAAATCGCAGGAGCGATCGTGACGAAGGCGTATTTTTGCTTGCCCATTTTAAAAAGCACCACCGTCGCAAGCAGCAGCGCGATGCCCGCGAGCATCTGATTGGACGCGCCGAAAAGCGGCCACAGCGTGTAAATTCCGCCCATAGGATCGGTAACGCCGCTGTAGAGCAGATAGCCCCAGCCCGCCACGCAGATCACCGTCGCGATGATGCCGTAGAGGGAATTTTTAGTATCGGAGAATGGCTTATAGACGTTGCCTAAAATTTCTTGCACCATAAAACGTCCTGTGCGCGTGCCAGCATCGACCGCGGTTAGAATAAACAGCGCCTCAAATAAAATCGCGAAATGGTACCAAAACGCCATCAGCTCCTTGCCGCCGATGATCTGATGCAGCAGCATCGTTAGCCCCATCGCAAAGGTAGGGGCGCCGCCCGTGCGGCTCATCATCGTGGTTTCGCCGACATTTGAAGCCAAGGCGCCGATCTGCTCGGGCGTAATGCTAAATCCGATAGAGTTTATATACGCCGCGGCGCTTACCGCATCTTTACCGAGTACCGCGGCGGGCGAGTTGATAGCGAAGTATTCGCCCGGGCTTAGGATGCACGCCGCTACGAGCGCCATTACGCCAACTAAGCTCTCCATAAGCATCGAGCCGTAGCCGATGAAAAGAGTGTGGGTTTCGCGCTCGAGCATCTTCGGCGTCGTGCCGCTGGAGATCAGCGCGTGAAAGCCTGAAATCGCGCCGCACGCGATCGTGATAAACAAAAACGGAAATATCGGACCTGCAAAAACGGGGCCCGTGCCGTCGATAAATTTCGTCGTAGCGGGCATTTTAAGCTCGGGCGCGACAAAGATTATCGCAATCGCCATGCCGATGATGACGCCGAGTTTAAGGAAGGTGCTTAGATAATCGCGCGGCGCAAGCAGCAGCCACACGGGCAAAATCGCCGCGATAAAGCCGTAGCCGATAGTAAGAAGCGCGAGCGTCTCGCCCTTTAGCGAAAAAACGTCGTGCCAGTACGGATCGATCGAAACGTAATGCCCACCCCAAAGCGCAAGCATCAGCAAAACAAAGCCGATGATCGATGCCTCGCTGACCTTGCCTGGGCGCAAAAACCTCATATAAACTCCCATAAACAGGGCGATCGGTATCGTCATCGCGATCGTAAAAAGCCCCCACGGCGAGTTTGCGAGCGCCTTTACGACGACCATCGCCAAAATCGCCACGATGATAAGCATGATGAAAAAAATTCCGATCATCGCGATGCCGCCGGTGAGCTTGCCCATCTCGTCTTTTATCATCTCGCCGAGGCTCTTGCCGCCGCGTCGCGTGGAGAGCACGAGCACGATGAAATCATGCACCGCGCCTGCGAGCACGACGCCCACCAAAAGCCAAATAGTGCCGGGCAGATAGCCCATCTGTGCGGCCACTACGGGGCCTACGAGCGGTCCAGCGCCTGCGATAGCGGCGAAATGGTGGCCGAAAAGGACGTATTTGTTCGTAGGGACGTAATCGCGTCCGTCGTTTCGGATCACCGCAGGAGTTGCGCGGCGATCGTTCAGCTCGAATACGCGATACGCGATAAAGCGCCCGTAGAAGGTGTATCCGATCAGATAGATGCACGCGCTGGCCACTACTAGCCAAACGGCGCTGATGCTCTCGCCTTTATTTAGTGCAAGTACGCCGAAACACCATGCCCCTATGACGGCGACCGCCGCCCAAAGGATCTTTTGCCAAAATTTCATGCTCACTCCTTAAAGCTTAGCGAGCGGCTTTGGCGCAATTCGTCGTTTAACAAAACGACTTGCGCCTTTAAAGCGAGACTCGTTAAATAAAATTTAGTGCGTATTTTATCGGCGTTTTTATAATTTAAAGCTGAATCGCGAAATTAAAAAGAGCTCTTTCGGCGTTTAAATTTAGCGCCTAAATTTTGAATTTAAAATTTAAATAGACCACTTGGCGGCGCGCGAAATTTTAACATTTAAGCGCCCTAAATTTAACCCCGCAGCTCTTAGCCGTTACGGAATTTATCGCGGTTTAAGAAATCAAGCGATAAAATCCCATGATAACGATTTTAATTTCTTAATAAAAATCGCGAATACTTTTAGGAGGAAATTTATGCCGGATCAGATGCACGGCTACGTACTTTTTCGCGCCCATATCAAAAGCTATGCAAGCTTCAAAAATTAATTGCGTCAGCCGCGAGAATTTCATAAATTTCGCGCGCATAAATTCCCGGCACCGTTTAAATTTTAAAAATATACGCCGCGACGAAATCTGCGCGTATAGTTCGCCTGGTGGGCTATGAGCTTTAAATTTTATCTCTTTCTAAGCGCAACTTTCGTCTTGCTTGCTTTAGTAGCCGTAAGTAGCGGCGGAGCGAGCATTTCGCTGGGCGATGTAGTGAAATTTTTCACCTTCGGCGAGATAGACGAGACCAAGCAGCTCATCTTGCTGCAAATGCGCCTGCCGCGCCTAGTAATGGGCATCTTAGTGGGCGCGCTGCTGGCAACTTCGGGCGTGGTTGTGCAAAGCGTGTTTTTAAACCCGCTCGCAGACCCCTACATCATCGGCATCGCCTCGGCAGCAACTTTCGGCGCGGTCATAGCCTATCTGTTGGGGCTTAGCGACGTTTTTTACGGAATTTTCGCGTTTTTGGCCGCGAGCGGGCTTTCGCTGGTGATCTTTAAGCTCGCCGCTCACACCCGCTTGATCTCGACGCTGCTGATCGTAGGTATCGCCGTGTCGTCGTTTTTAGGCGCATTTACCTCCTTTGCGGTCTATCTAATCGGAGAGGATAGCTTTAGGATTACGGCGTGGATGATGGGCTATCTAGGCGGGGCGAATTGGCAAAAGATCGCACTTTTGCTGCCGCCGCTGCTGTTTTGCATGGCGTATTTTTACGCGAAGCGTCACGAGCTAAATATCATCTTAAACGGCGACGAGGAGGCGAAATCGCTGGGGCTCAACGTCGAGAAGTCCAAAAAAAGCCTGCTCATCGTCTCTTCGCTCATCATCGGCTTTTCGGTCGCATTTACGGGGATGATAGGCTTCGTGGGGCTCATCATCCCGCATACCTTGCGTATGGCGCTTCGCACGTCTAGCAACGCCGTGTTGATCCCCGCCAGCGCGCTTACCGGCGGAGTTTTTTTGGTTTTTTGCGACGTAATCGCTAAAAACGCCCTCTCGCCGGTAGAAATTCCAATCGGCGTGGTGACTTCGTTTTTCGGCGCGCCATTTTTCCTATACCTTGCGTTTAGGAAGCATGCATGAAAGTAAGCGGGCTAAACTTCAGCTACGGCAAGCGGGCAATCCTGCAAGACGTATGTCTGAATTTAAAACGGGGGAAATTTTACGGGATTTTGGGCCCTAACGGCTGCGGCAAGAGCACATTGTTAAAAAATATCTTGCAAATTTTAAAACCTGCAAGCGGGATCATCGAAATAAACGGCAAAAGGGCAAGCGAATGCGGCCTTAAAGAGCTTGCGGCGCTCATCGGCTTCGTGCCGCAAAAAACGGCCCTCGCCGCGCCGCTTAGCGTGAAAGAAATTTTGCTTGCGGGCAGATTTTGCCGATTAAAAAGCGCTTTTAGCGGCTACGATGCGAGCGATCACGCTAAAGTGGAGCAAATGGCAGAGCTTTTGGACGTGAAAAAATTCCTAGAGCGTAGCGCGTTTGAGCTAAGTGGCGGGGAGTTCGGGCGCGTGCTGCTTGCTAGAGCGCTCGTCAGCGAGCCTGAAATTTTACTGCTCGATGAGCCCACGGGCGCGCTAGATATGAACTACGCCATCGAGGCGATGAGCATCTGCGAAAACCTGACGCGCTCTTTAAATTTAACGAGCGTCATCGTGCTGCACGATCTAAATTTAGCCTCGCTGTTTTGCGATGAAATTTTTATGCTAAGAGACGGCGTAGTGAGGTATCGCGGCAGTGCGAGCGAGCTTTTTACGCCGCAGATCATAAAAGAAATTTACGGCTTTGAAGCCTTAATAGTAGAAGAAAACGGGGTAAAGTTTATACTACCCAAAAAGGAGAAATTATGAAAAAAA
>CAUUQJ010000139.1:0-4609 GCA_963547085.1 uncultured Campylobacter sp.
AAAAGCGCGCGAGATCATCGTGCGCGGGGCGTTTGGATTATGAAATTTCTAAATTTAAATACGCAAAATTTCGCGGCGCAGAATTTCAAAATAATTAAATTTAGCGGATATAAAATGCACCGCAAAAATTGCGCGAAGATTAGGGAAAATTTTAGATGATACGGCTAAAAAAAGCGCGTCTTTGCGACATTTCGCGTATGCAGGAGCTCGTAAAAGAGGAGGTGCAAAACGGCGTGATCTTGCCTCTTGAAAGCGATGAGATAGCTGCCAATATCCGCTCATACGTGCTGGCGTTCGGCTGCGATTCTAAGGTGAATACGAGCTTTGATTGCAAGGAAAATTTGAGTTTCGATTCTAAAGAAAATTCCGATTTAAATTTAGCCAGGAATTCCGATTTAAATTTAGCGCACAATGCCGATTTAAATTTAATCCAAAGCTCCGCCGCAAATTTTGCCAAAAATTCTACTGAAAATTCCGCCGAAAATGCCGCGGATAATTTTGCGCTGCAACGAGCTACGCCGCAAAGCGAAGCGCAAGCCGTATCCGAGGCGGGGCGCGCGCAAGCGGGCAAAGGGCAAATTTTACGGAGCGAATATTCACAAAGCGAGGGCGTTTTTCAGAACGATCTTTCGCGGCTTTGCAAATCGCAGTCCGCAAAAAATGCCGAAATTTTGACGGGCTTTGCTTCGCTTAAAATTTTTAACGCCGATCTTGCCGAGGTGCGCTCGCTCATCGTCGCTCCGCAGTTTCGCAGGCGCGGCATTGCCAGAGCTATCGTAAACGAGCTGCTAGACGAAGCGAAATTTTACGGGCTAAAAAGCGTATTTACGCTCACCTATCAAAAAGAATTTTTTGAGCGTCTGGGTTTTACCGAAATCCCAAAGGACGAGCTGCCCGCGCAAAAAATTTGGGCCGATTGTATTAAATGCAAAAAGTTTCCGGTATGCAACGAAATCGCACTTATCTATACCTTATAGCGGACACGCTTTTTAGCGCGGGGGTTCTTTTCTACCTGCTTCTAAGTGCGGTGTATAGGGGGCTGCCGCCGCTGATCGGATTTTTTTTCACGGCGATGGTGGTACAAAAATATGAAAACGACGTGAAATTTAAAAAGTTCGGCTTTACCTGGTTTTTCTCTATTTTTTATCTGTTTTGCGCCGAGCAGATCCACGGATTTAACCTATTTAGCGTGGCTATCGCGTATTGTATATTTTATTTCGTGGTCTATGAAAACTCATTTAAATATATTAAATTTAGAAATTTTTTGATCTGCTTTTACGTGATGATCAGCTATGTTTTGGTCTTTGTGGTGAGCAACGCGATCTCGGCGATCAAAAAGAGCGAGTATCTGCCTCTAAGCGGCGAGTATTTAAATTACATTGTGATTGAAATTTTACTCGCTTTGCTCTTTTTTAAGGGGCGGCTGGTATGAGGCTGAAGTTTGTATTTGCTTTCGTGATACTATTTTTTAGCATGCTTTTGGTTAGAATTTATTATCTTTCGATCAAATCGAACGAATTCTACGAACAGGTCGCTAAAAACAATGTCATCTCTACCGAATACATCCCGCCGGTGCGCGGTCAAATTTTAGACGCTAAAGGCCGCCCGCTCGCGATAAATAATCTCGGCTTTTCGCTATCGATCGCGCCGCATCTAAAAGACGCCGCGCTACAAAGCGAGCTAAATAACATCTCGCGCTACTTCAAGGATCTCAACGTCACCGCGATGAGCAAGAGCTACAAGGACGCGAATTCCGCTTATAATCAAGACTTTATCGAAGTCGTGCCGTTTTTGGACTACAACGCTACGATAGAACATTTTGCAAGCCTAAGCCTACACGAAAATATTAAAATTTCGCCCGCTTCGCAGCGCTTCTACCCTTACGGCGCGCTTGCTTCGCACATCATCGGCTACGTAGGCCGCGCCAATAAAAAGGATATCCAAAACAACCCCCTAAGCGCGCTTACCGGATACAACGGCAGAAGCGGCGTCGAGGGGTATTATAACGAGCTTTTGCAGGGCAGCAAGGGCGAGCGCAAGACGAAGGTTACGGCGCTAAATCAGGTCGTAGAGGAGATCTCGATAAGGGAGCCCAGCAGCAGCGAAATCTCCCTTACCATCGATCTTGAGCTGCAAAAATACCTCGAGGAAATTTTTAAAGATAAAGACGGCGTAGCGATCGTGATGGATCTGCGCGACGGCGCTATCATCGCGGCGGGCAGCTTCCCCGAGTACGATCTAAACACCTTCGTGGGCGGAATTTCACAGGCGCAGGGGGACGAGCTGATAAAAGATCCGCGCCATCCTTTTACGAATAAGCTCGTAAACGGCCTCTATCCGCCGGGCTCTGTCATTAAAATGGCTGTAGGGATGAGCTTTTTAAACAGCGGCAAGATCAACGAGAACTGGAGCGTGTTTTGCAGTGGCGCGATAGAGCTAGGGGGGCGAAAATTCCGCTGCTGGAAGAGCTGGGGTCACGGCCGCGTGAGCCTAGTAGAGGCGATTAAGGGCAGCTGCGACGTGTATTTTTACGAAGGCTCGCTGCTAGTGGGGATCGACTATATGTCCGCGTATCTGCAGCGTCTGGGTTTCGGTAGCAAAACAGGCGTCGATCTGCCCAATGAGTTTGTAGGCACGATGCCTAATAAGGCCTGGAAAATGCAGAAATTTAAGCGCGCGTGGTATCAGGGCGAGACGGTCAATGCCTCGATCGGTCAAGGCGACGTGCTCGTCACCCCTATGCAGGTGGCGAAAAACACCGCGCAGATCGCCTCGGGCAAGGCTATCACGCCGCATTTTTTAAAAAGCATCGACGGCAAGCCGGTGGAATTTGCCCCTACCGAGCTTTTCACGCCGAAAGAAAAGGCGCAGCTACCCCTCGTGCGGCGCGGCATGTATGAGGTCGGTAACAACCCAGACGGAGGCACCGCTTACAAGCTCATCCATACCGCAGTAGTGCCTCTAGCGGTCAAGACGGGCACCGCGCAGGTAGTAGGCATCTCGCAGACCACCAAAAAGCGAATGAAAGAGGCCGATATGGACTACTTCCACCGCTCGCACGCCTGGATGACGAGCTTCGGGCCGTACGACAAGCCGCAATACGCCGTAACCGTGCTAGTTGAACACGGCGGAGGAGGCGGAAGCGCGGCAGGTCCCGTGATAATGCAAATCTACGAGAAACTCGCTCAGATGGGCTACATCGACGCCAACGCAACGACTAGTAAAGACAGCGCAAAGAAAACGAAGTAAGATGGAATTTTAGAATTATAAAATTTTAGAATTCTACTCGTCCTTCGCGGGCTTGGAATTTTATCTGGCATCTATGGGTTTAAAATTTTAAAATTTATCCGCTTCTGTGAGTCTGAAATTTTAAAATTTAGCGCAGTGTGGAGGCTTTGAAATTTAGAATTTTACCCATCCTTCGCAGATTTTAAATTTTAAAATTTAGAGTAACAAAAGACCTTAAAATTGAGTAGATCAAAGCAGTTTTAAATTTTAAATACATTATATATTAGCGCATAGGCGGATATAAATATATCGTGGTATAATCCGAGAATTAAATTTTAAGGAGGAGAGAATGGCATTTGTAGCAGAATATATTTCTAAAGAGGATATTAAGAAATATGATATTATAAATCGTGTAGATCAGTGCTTGGCAAAATATCATTATAATCCACAAAAACCCTATCAAATAAAGTGGTTGAATTGGGTCATAGACAGGCAAAGAGATATTTGGCTTATCTTTGTTTGTAGCCCACATCTACCAGATCCAAGAGACGGATATACCGGAGAGATGATTTGGCTGCTTTATTATAAGGGTATAGAAATCGAGCTTGACATTAGACGGGTCTATGACGAAACCACAAGTAAAATGCTCGCAGATAATCCGTTTTTTATCAAATATAAGCTGGAAAATATAAATTCTAGTATTGACGGAATTTCGTTAGATGAGCTCTATAAGGTGCTTAATGAAGCTTTGATAGAATATGGAGAAAGTGGTATACACGGTAGAAAGTTCTTGCCAAAAGAGCATGAAGTCGTAACTTTTCTGCACGATTAAATATAAAGGATAAAAAAATGACGCGAGAACAATAAGCAAGGTGAGAATTATAAAGTCACGTTGATAGATGCAAGAAAAGGATAAATAGTTTTTTATCCGATCAGAATTCAGCTCAGTAAATTTTAAAATTTAGCGTAGCTGAGGCTTAAATTTGATGAGAGATCACGGCGAGAAGTCTTGAAAGCGCCGAAATGAAACGCGATATAAAAGCCAAATTGATCTTAAAAGCTATATGAATTGGGGAGCAGGGTGATAAAAGAGTTCATCAAAAAATGTTTTGAGCTAAAAGGGGTGAGGATTTATTCTGGATCGCCTTACTCTTTTTTACTATAGATTGCTTGGGCGTTATATTTGCCAGCACAGATGCGGTTTTTTGGGCGGAATATAGAGGTTGTGATATCGCAAATCCGCTTTCTATTGTTATGAAAGCTTTTGAACTAACGTGGCATGAAGAAGCGAGCGATAGCGAAAGCGATATTTTCGGCGCTATGGTGTTGTATCTATTTTGCGCGACGGTAATTTTGCCTCTAATCATCTGCTGCTTTGTAT
>CAUUQJ010000140.1:0-4605 GCA_963547085.1 uncultured Campylobacter sp.
GCGAGGGCGGCGACAGCGGCAAGCCGGTAAGCTTCTACGCGCCCGATTCTTTGAGCGCGAAGCGCTACGAAGATGCCGCGCGCAAGCTATGGGAGAAGATCGAGAAGATCGATCGCGAGGAGCTCGCGGATAACTCCGCGATCCAGCCGGTGATGGACGGCAAGAGCGCCTGCTCGAATTAGGACTTCGGCGGGCGCGGCGTCAAATTTCGCGTGGAATTTCTCGTGAATTTTGCAGATTGAAATTCAACGCGGAATTTAATAGTTTGGAATTTCACGCCTAATTTCGCTGCAAATTTTATAATGCTCGCAAAATTTCGGTATGCAATCCGTCATAGAATTTTGCCTGTAAATTTAGCGGGCAAAATTTCACGCGGGTTTCGCGGCTTGGAATTTCACGCTGAATTTTGAAGCTCGAAATTCTGCGTTAAAATTTCGCCACGAAATTTTGAAGTAATTTTACGGCGAAAATTAAATTCCAAACGCGCAATTCAGCGAGGTAAAATTTGCCGTAGAATTCCGCCTTGGAGTTTTAAATGTAAAATTTTAAGCATAAAGCTTTGCCGCAGAATTTTAAAATGTGAAATTTTATCGCTAAAGCTCTGTTTTAAAATTTTAAGATGGGGCTTTAATATGAATTTTAGGTTTGAAATTTATCGCGCCTAGCTTTTTAGCGGTAGCCACAGCATTGCGCTAGTTTAAAATTTTATTTCGCCGGGTTTATGGCGGTGGAGCTTATCTGCGAAAGCCTCTGCGAAGCTTATTTGGGATGGAATTTTATCCGTAGCGGTCGCGGCAAGGAAATTTCTCGCGCAGCTGAAATTTAAGCAGCTGAAATTCATTCGTATAGGCTGTGGAGCCAAGGCGGCAAAATCCCTAAGCCTAGGGCTTTTAGGTTTAGGGATTTTACTTTTATACGAAATAAGAAAGGTCGGTAATGAGGTTTTTGATTATTTTGGTGCTTGCATTTGCGGCGTTCGCGCAAGAGAGCAATATGCAAAAATGGGCGAAAGAGATTACTGCGGACGCGCAGATCCCGCAGGATAAGTTTTTGGCATTTTATCTGAATAAAGATGAGCCTAAGAAGGTGATTTTCTCTGAAAACGTCGATCGCATCAGCGTCAATTACGAGGGAAATTCTTTCCATGAAATTCCATCTCCAAATCTTATGGCGTATTGGGTCGGCGAGTTTAATTTCGACGCAGATGTCGAAAAGATGGTGCTAGGAGATTACGGCTGGTCCACGCTGGTAATCGCTGTGGACGGCACGGACGTGCTAGGTGGGACATCTAGCAATCAAAAGCGCCCGCTTACGTATAAATTTAGCAAGGGCAAGCACAAGATCGAAGCGTGGTTTTTAAATGACGCGCATTCCAGCGAGCTTTTCGTGGATTTTAAAGACGTAGAGCCCTTTTATCGTCAAAAGGACGCCGTAGCCAAGATCCCTGCGGATAAGGACTACGACCTGTGGCTGGGCGCGATCTATGAAAGCGCTCAGATGAATAATCGCGTCAAGCTAAATTTAGCCAAATCCGCTAAGCCCATCGTGCTACTGCTTAGCTCATATCGCGCCGTGGAGTGGGAGATCTCAAATCCGCAAAAGAATGAAATTCTAGCCGTGTTAATTTACAATCCCATAAGTAGTGTCCGTGGCGTAAGCGGTGCGCTTTACGTCGAGGACTACAGATACACAGAGGCTGCGGATGGGCTTAAATGCGAGTGCATCTCCGGCAATGTCTTTCACTGCGACGGCAGCGAGATTTATGATATGAACGGGCGCGTAAACGGGATATTCGGCAGAGGCCTGGGGGCATTTGCCGGCAAGCACGCCGTAAATTCCTTAGATTTGCCGGGGCTTGTTATTACTCCAAAAATTTTAGACGAAAGCAAAGCTCGTCTACTCTCGGTAGAAGCCGACCGCAAGAAATGCGAAAGCACGCCGATGGATGATGTGTTTAGGTGAGATAGATTAGTATTTATAACAATTTCTTCAATAAATTTTACTGTTCATAAATTTGATAATTTCTGTGAAATCTATGTTCCGATAAAGAGGATTAAAGTACTCTGTAGGTTTACATTATGAAATTAAGATAACGTAAAAGGTATATCGAGTGAAATATAATAGGGACATAAAATATTTTCGAAAGGAACTATTTATAATATGAAACATACAAGCATTGTAACTCCTAGCAATTTGGCACGGTATGCGGATACGCGTGAGAGCGAAGGAATAATTCCCGAGCTTATTTATCGACTTATCAGACAATCGGCAGCTAATATAAGCGAGTGCCGCATACCTTACGGTGATGTTGTAAATCAACCCGGCATGGACGGCATTGTAGATTGCGAGACCGGATTTTTTGAATTTGTTCCTGCGAGGAAATCATATTGGGAAATAGGCACCGGAAAAGATCCTCAAGAAAAAGCAAGTAGTGACTTTCAAAAAAGAACCGATGAATTGAGCGATGAAGAACGGGCATACTCTACTTTCGTCTTCGCTACTCCGCGTTCGGCCGAAGCAAATGGTTGGAATGAGCCAAAACAGAGGGCTTGGATCAAAAGGCAGCAAAGTAAAGGATGGAAACGAATTATAATAATAGATGGAGTAAAGCTAGCGGATTGGCTTAGAGATTTTCCGGCTATTGGTAGGTGGATAGCTGCTAAAATGGGAATTTTGCCAAATTTAAGCGGCGTTATAACGCCGCTTGAGCACTGGAATTTAACTCAATCTAAATTTAGAAATTCCAACTTGATCCAGTCGCAATTTAATGGGCTGTCTCTTCCGCCCGAGCTTTTTACCTCTTTTCGCGATAAAGCTTGCAGTGCGCTTGAAACCATCTTTTCTGGCGAAGCTAAAAAACTTTTTATTATTGCTGAGAGCGAAAATGATGTAGATGATTTTGTGGCGGCTTACCTTATGACGCTTGAAAAAGAAAAGGCGCAAAAATATGCAGATAGGTGTCTTTTTATAAAAGATAAAGATGCATGGCAAGCGGCGATATCCGAGTTGCGACGATCGCATGTATTGGTTGCTAGCCCAAGGCTAGGCTTGGATGATGAACAACAAAATTTACTTGCGTTAGCCATAGAAAAAGGGCATGGAGTGATCGTGCCGTTTTGCTATGCCTCATCAAACGGCAATGACGATGTTATAGACCTTAAAAGTCCTCCATCATATCAGATCAAAGAGATACTGACGAAAGCGCAGTTCCCAGATGCTCTTGCAGAGGAATTTGCTAAAATAGGAAATAGGAGGCTGTCTGCACTTATGAGGTATCTCGTAGGAGCCGCTGCACCGTCGTATGCGAAACGAAATACTGCTCGCGAATTGGCAAAAGCTTGTTTAATAGGTCGATGGGATGAAGAAAATAAAGCGGACATTCAAGCTATAGAAGAATTTGTCGGCAAAAGCTATAAAGAATGGATAGAAAAATTTAGAGTTGACGCTTTACGTCCAGACTCTCCACTTACTTTGATAGAAGGAAAATGGAAGGTTATTTCTTGTGATGAGGCTTGGGATGTCCTTGGAGGTATGATCTCAAATGACGATCTGGCTCGCTTTAGAAATATGGCGATTTTGGTTCTAGGAGAAAGAGATCCGGCGCTTGATCTACCAAAGGAAGAACGATACGCCGCTAGTATTTATAGAAAACAATTAAACTATTCGCAAAATATTAGAAAAGGAATTTCTCAAACGCTTGCTTTGATGGGTAGTCGCTCTAAAGCGCTTAGTAACTGCTCTTGCAATGAGGCCTTAAACACTGTAAATTTTATTGTGCGCACATTGCTTGATGGGGCGGATTGGGAGCGATGGGCGAGCATAGATTACTACTTACCGCTTTTAGCAGAAGCCGCGCCCAGCGAATTTCTTGATGCTGTAGGGTCGTCATTGGTTGATATTTCGAATTCTCCTTTTCATAAACTATTTGAACAAGAAGGAAGCGGAATAGAGGGCCGTAATTACATGTGCGGTTTACTTTGGGCTCTTGAAGAGCTGGCATGGTCTCCTAATTATTTATCAAGAGTAGCGGTTATCTTGGCGGATCTTGCCTCTATTGATCCCGGCGGATCTTGGGCAAATCGTCCTATGAGATCGCTTGTGAATATATTTTTACCTTGGCATGTGCAAACTACCGTAAAATTTGATATAAGAAAAGCGGCGATCAAAGCCGTGATAAAAAATCAACCTAAAATCGGATGGTCTCTGCTGCTAGAGTTGCTTCCGCAAGGTTGCCAAGTCACAAGCGGAAACTATCGCCCTATTTGGAGAGATTTTATCCCGTTAGATTGGAAGGATGGTGTATTTCAAAATGAATATTTGGAGCAAATTGCTGCTTTATCCGAGCTTATGATTGATTTAGCAAAAGAAGACGTGGATAAATTTATTGAGCTTATAGAAAGGCTTTCAAATTTGCCCAAAAATGCATACGATTTTATTCTTGATTATTGCTTGTCGGATAACATAATAAATTTGCCCGAAGAAAAGCGCTATTTAGTTTGGGAAAAACTTGATGAGATTGTGCGTCGTCATAGAAAATTTTCTAATACTAACTGGGCATTGCCCGAAGAAAAACTTTGCAAAATCAAAAACATAGCCGATAGTCTT
>CAUUQJ010000141.1:0-4588 GCA_963547085.1 uncultured Campylobacter sp.
CAAAATGCGCGGATATAAAATTTTCTCCGGCACCGCAAATCCCGAATTTGCCAAAAAAATCTCCAAATACCTCTCGCTGCCGCTTAGCGAGTGCGCGATCAAAACCTTCAGCGACGGCGAAATCAGCGTCCAGATCGGCGAGAGCGTGCGCGGTAAGGACGTCTTCGTCATCCAGCCGACCTGCGCGCCCGCAAACTCCAATCTGATGGAACTTTTGATCCTAACAGACGCTTTGAAGCGCTCCAGCGCGAACTCGATCACGGCAGTAGTGCCCTACTTCGGCTACGCTCGCCAAGACCGCAAGGCGGCCCCGCGCGTGCCTATTAGCGCGAAGCTCGTGGCAAATATGATGCAAACGGCAGGGATCGACCGCGTCGTCACGATGGATCTACACGCGGGGCAGATACAGGGCTTTTTCGACGTGCCGGTCGATAACCTCTACGGCTCGCTGATATTTTTGGACTACCTGAAAGAGAAAAATTTAAAAAATCCGATCATCGCTAGCCCCGACGTTGGCGGCGTCGCGCGCGCCAGAAGCTTCGCCAAAAAGCTCTCGCTCGATCTCGTCATCGTCGATAAGCGCCGCGAGGAGGCGAACAAAAGTGAGGTGATGAACATCATCGGCGACGTCGCGGGCAAAGACGTGATCCTAATCGACGATATGATCGATACCGCGGGCACCATCGTCAAGGCCGCGGGCGCGTTTAAGGAACAGGGCGCGAAGAGCGTCAGCGCGTTTTGCACGCACGCCGTGCTAAGCGGCCCGGCATACGAGCGCATCGAAAGCGGCGCACTGGACGGCCTAGTCGTGACCGACACGATCCCGCTAAAGCAGGAAAGCGACCGCATCAAGGTAATCAGCGTCGCTCCGCTCTTCGGCGAGGTCATAAGGCGCGTATATCACGACGAGAGCGTAAATAGCTTATTCAAATAAAATTTTAAAATTTAAAGCGTTGTGCGGTTTGTTTTAAACAGCCGCAGGAATGCGAACAATAGGCGTCTTATAATAAAAGATCGCGGCTCAGCCGAAAGTCAAGCGCTTATGCCTGTGAGCTCTAAATTTACAGCGTTTGAGCTAGCTGCGATTTGACTATTGTGAATATTTAACTGCGACGCGAAATTTAACCTCTGCGCGACATTTACTCCGCGCGGCGGAAAATTTAATTGCAACCACAGAGCAAATTTGCCGCACCAACCGCTGCAAGCCGCATTTTAATCCGCCGTATTAACTCTGCTAGACTGCGTTTTAAATTTGCCGTAAAATTTTCTGCATATTTGATGAGACCGCGTAGCGCCGCTACGCTTTAAATTTATGATAATTTGCCGCGCATTCGCCATCTGTCTTGTGTGGCCAAGCTTCTGCAAAACTCTCATCCTCTAAATCGTGCAAACTGCGTTTTTAAATTTCGCCGCAAAATCCGCAGAACGCGCCGGCAAAAATGACCAGCCGGAGCATTTAAAATTTAGCGCCGAAATTCTTTATATTTTAGAGTATTGTAAGACTCAAAATGCCGCGCTTATCAAGCGCTCGCAGCTTCATTGGCGACGGGCTATCGATATATCGGTAGCCCTCAAGCAATCCGCTTCTTTAAATTTTTACCGCTCAAGCTCGCAGCGATTTTTTAAAATTCCGCGATTTAAAAGCTCGCGAGACGTCAAAAAATCATTTATGATTTAGCCAAATGCGGCATCAACGCGTGCGTTGCGCCCAAGCTGGCCGCTAAAATTTCTTTATAATCTCCATCAAATGCTTGACAAGAGCCGTAATTGCGGCATTTTCATAGCTATCATCCGTATTTTGCAACGCTATAGTTTTCATATTGCCGAAAAATCCCGGATCGTAATGCTCGATGTCATTTTGCACGTAGCTTCTTAAAATTTGGCCGTTTCTTACTAGTTTAACCTCATAAATAAACTCTATGCCACCGATTCTATCGCTAGGAAACGGAGTAGCTTCACCCGTAAAGCCCCTGTGGTGCTTTATTGTAATTTTAAGCTCATCGGTAGAGTTTTGATCCAGCAGGTTCGCTTCTTTTAGCGCCGCTAAAAGCTGCTCGTTGTACTTTTTCTCGACTGCTTCCGGCGATTGATAGACAAATTTTTTCGGATTATGGTTTTGGAAGTGTTGGTAGGTAATGCCTTTGAATTTATACGCGCTTGCGATCGGCACTTTCGGTTGAGACTGTCCACAACCTGCGAAAAACAACGCCGCAAGAAGGAAAGCAAAAAATTTTTTCATTTTTTCTCCTTTAAAATTTTGTGCAATTATATAAAAACGGGGTTTAGCCCGGGCTAAATTTACGATCTTTCGGCGCCTACGCACGTCGAATTTTTTATAAATTTGAGCGAAAGCGCAAAAATTTTAAGCGTAGCTAGACGGCCAAATTTCAAATCCTTTAAATTTGAAACCAGCTTAAATTTCAAAGCCTATTCAAATTTAAAATTTAATCCGAATTTGATCTGAAATTTTATAAAATTCCGCTGTTTTAAACGGGCTTTAAAAGCGCGCGCAAGCTGTTTTGAAAGCCTGAAATAAAGGAAGCTGATGCCTACTTTTACTACCAAAGACTACAAAGCCGCCCTTCGCAGCCGCGGCGCACGAACCACGAGCACAGGCGGATTTAGCGTCAAAAACGACAATTCCTTCATCGTGATCTTCTCCGTTACGATGATGGCTTTTATATTTTTTTACGGCGTTTTAACCGGGCTTGATTTAGATAAGCTCTTTTTCGCAGAAAGTCGTGGAGGAGGGCGTTACAGTAATGGGCTATTGGGACTTATAATCGCCGGTATAGCTTGGTATAAAGGAAGTGACGGCGATGGGCTGTATAAATTTAACGACTATGCGATCACCTTCGTCTCGGGCGCGCATAATAGAGAAATCCTGCTCTCTAATATCGACTACATTAAGCTTACGCCCGGCTTTTTACGCACCTGCACGAACTACACGGCACTTAAGCACTCCCGCTACGTAAAAAACGAGCAACTCTTTAAATTTGGGATCGGATCGATCATCGTGCTATGGCTAGTCGGTATCGCCATGAGCGAGCAGCTAACTATGGCATATGAGATGCTGGCGGCGGGCGTCGTGATCTTTTTCTTCGCCAAGGCGCTCTCATCTTGGAAACTAAACGGCGACTTTCATGACATCTTGCTGCGCGACACCGTGCTGATCCGCGGCAAGGATCTGAACGACCGCGTGCTGTGGTTTGCGATCACGCCCGGTCGCAACGACCGCCGCAGGCTGCGCGCCTATTTCAAAGAGCATCTTGATTTCGACATCGACGGCGGCTGATTTTGGTTTAAAATTTAAAGGCTCAGGCACAGACCCTGTAGCGGAATTTTACGACGCAAAATTTTAAGGCAAATTCCACGCGGCAAAATTCCGCGATGCAAATTCTGCCCAGCAAAATTTCAAGACGCAAAATTCTACGATATAAATTTGCAGGGCAAAATTTCGCGGCGTAAATTTCAAAGCCGCGAATGCACGGCGCGAGATTTGCGGCTCTATACGGCAAACTCCACCTCGCTTAGCCGCCCCAAATTATCAAACGAAAAGAGCGCATCATTTTTAAAATTTGCTACGATCTTGCCCGCCGCTTCGCTAAATTTCGTGCCGTTTCTCATCAAAAGCGCCCTCGATAAAACGGCGTGATTTGACTTAAATGCGCCTGTGTAATCGCGCGCCAAAGAGATGAGCTCGCTTGCGTCCATACCGGGCTTGATCGTGCCATCTGGCGCCACGCACTCGCCTGCCTCAAAAGCTATAAACACCCGCTCCGCCGGCGTGCGGACAGCGGTAGTAACATAACGGCTCCTGCGATAGCCCGCACGCAATCGCGTTTAGGGCATGCCTGTCTATCTTCTCACTTAGTGCAAGCTTAGGCGTGCTAAGCTCCTCTAGCCCGTGCCACAAGCCAAAATCGCGCACATCTTGCGCAAGGGTAAGTGGCCGCTCATAGAGGCGATTTATGTTCTCGTACCCCCACGGCCACGTGCAGCTGCCGCTCGCTTCGCTACCGATATACCGAATGGTGCGCGGCGCATCATCGCTGAAACTTATCTCACCGCGCTCAAAATCCACAGACCAGCGCCGCCCTTTGCGATCAGCTTCAGTCCGCCTCTTGCACCCTTGCGCCGCAACCCAAACATGCCGAAAATAGATCAGTAAAGCTGCTCCTATCCACGCCTAAGCGGTCTAAAAATTTCATCTTTCTCCTTTTTTTACGCCGATAAATTTAGCGCTTTTGCTGGATTTATCGGCACACGCTGTTTTGCTATAAAACATTCGCGCTATGGAATTTAACGCGGCGCGTAGTAAAATTTAATCAAATTTTATAAAGTCGCAGCGGGTAAAATTTCATAGCGGGCGCCGCCCGGATAGAATTTTGCAGAAGGCGACGAGCACGGCGAGTACAACTGTAGGAGATGACGGGCGCGACCGCAATGATCGGCGGACGAACATAAAATTTAAACCGTTCGCGGAATTTTAAAATTGAAAGATGAAATTTTAGCCTAACGGCGAGCGGCAGAATTCTACGACCGAGCAGCGAGCGCTAGAGCTTAAAGCGGCGCAAAATGGGTGCGC
>CAUUQJ010000142.1:0-4563 GCA_963547085.1 uncultured Campylobacter sp.
GCGTAAAATTTATACGGCAAACGCGCTATGTCGGTATGCGCCGCAAGCATGAAATTCTACGCATCAAACGCCCGATAAATTTCTACGCCGCCGATAGCGCCGCGCAAAAATCGACGCACCGACCGCTCGTGCCGAAGCAAAGAGTGAGCCGATGCTAATTTAAAATTTTACTTCGCGGCGTTGATCGCGTCTAAAATCTCTCTTGCGTGCACGGCGTAGTCGTTCGCCATTGCCTTTTGAAAAATCCCGCCGATCTGCGCGTATGAGCCGTTGCCGCTGCCGAAAAACTCCTCCTCGCCGTAGTTGCGCTCGTTTACCGCGATGTTTTGGTTGTAGATCTGCCTTCCGTTTTTAAACATTTTTAGGCGCAGATTGTAGCGCACGAAGGGCTTTGCCGAAACGTCGATGCCGTCGGAGCTGTAAAAGCCGAAGCCGAACGAGCCGATCTCGGGCGTGATGACTAGCCCTTTGCCTTGCAGCGCCTTTTCGTCGCTCGTTACCTCGGCGCGCCTTAGATAGGTGCCGAAGAAGCGCTTCGCCTCGCCGCCTACGAACTCGCCGACGCTCATTTTAAGCTCGTCGTCTCTGCCCAGCTGCGAGCTTGAGGTATATTTTTTGGCCTCCATCAGCTCGCTTGGGATGTAGATCAGCGCGCTTTGCATGGAGTTATCGACGCCGATTGTGTCGTCAAAAGGCGCCACGTAGGCATTTTTATTAAACTCCGCTTCGCGGGCGCAGCCGCCAAACAGCGCGCACAACAGCGCCGCTAAAAATATTTTTTTCATCGCTTTCTCCGTGTGAAAATTTTTGTAATTCTACCCCGCGGGTCTAAATTTTACGCTGAAACGGGCGGAATTCCACGTCCTAATCCAAGCTAAAAAATCGCCTAAGTTTTCGCTTAAACGTGTCTTTTGGAATTTGCGTATCGCAGAAATCATCGCTGTAAATTTCATTTTTATCAGTGAAATAGGTAAAATTTTGCCAGTGCGGTATGAAATTTGTTTTCTGCTCTATGGCTATATTTTTGTCCTTGCAATACCGCAAAATTTCATCCAGTTCGCGCTTTGAGTAGATGTTTATCAAAAAATAGTTGCGATTTTTAAATTTAATCACGACATTTTTATTTAGCAGACTTAGCGGCTCTTTGTTTTTGATCAACATAAAAATTTTAAACGGCAAAACAAGCAAGATAAAATTTATCGTATAGTATAAAAACAGCGCCAGTTTGCCGATATGCACTCCAATAGACGATTTTTTATACAACTCATATGACGAAAAGTAGTGAAATCTACCGAAGCTATCTATGAGCTCAGATACGATGCAGAAGTTTATCTTATCGGCATTTGAAGCATCGATACATTTATTGCGCTCTGAATCGTGCGCAAATTCATAATAGATTTTATCATTAAAAAACTCAAAATATGAAATTTTACGCCTGCATTTTACATACCATTGTATTTGTGCGATAAATAAAACTGCGGCTATAAGGAGCAGGAACGAATCTTTGTTGTTAAATTTTAAGAGATTGATGGCTGTAGTGTCGGATCTATACAGAGCGTAAAAAGATATTAAGGCGATAAATAGGCTATTTGCTTGGAAATAAACCGCTCTATCTATGATTTTGATCGGCTCTTTGTCGTAATCCCTCATAAAATTCCTTTTCGGTATGATTTTCGTATTTTATCGTCGTCTAGCTTTCGACGCGTTTAAAGATGCGGGGTATTTGCGGAGGCGCTTGCGGCGAGGCGAGTTGCGACGAGCGGCGATCATCCTCGTTAAGTGGACGGACAATGTGAATCTTTGCGACTAATTATGGGGCTTTTCAGACACAGAGCGAGCTTGTCTGCGACTACTTCGAGGATTACTTCGGGTGCCGAGTGATCTCATCTACGACTACCGCGGACGGAATTTCACTCGAAATCTAACCCCAATCTCGCCGCGAAATACTCGCGCAGCATCCGCCTTTGTGCTTCGTTTACGTTTAGCCGTAGCCAGATTACCCCGCGGGTCTAAATTTTACGCTGAAAACCGAAAAATTTCACGCCTTAATGTCGTAGCTGAAATTTTTCAAAAAATATATGCGTAAGGCTTCGCGCTCGGCGCGGCTGGGACGGATGCAAAAAAATACCGCCGCACCCGTATCGTCCCTCCCGCGCAGTAGTAAGCAATCGCGCAGTCGTAGACCCGCTCGTCCGTCTAGCCTTCGCGCGACGACGAGTTTTGAGGCGATCAAAATCGCAAAAATGCCCGCCGCTGCATAGATCGCAGCTTCGGCAAAGCCGAATTTGATCGTCAAAAACACGCCCGCGACGTATGCGAAAAGAAGCAAAAATTTTAAAATTTCTTGCAGTTTCAAAAACCGCTCGTAGCTTATAAACGGCACGCGAAACGTCCGCACGAAACCGAACGACGGCTCTATCAGATCGACGCATCCAAGCATAAGATCGTATTTGTCTAGCCCTCTGCGAAAGGATATTTTAAGCCCGTCAAATTCCACGCGCGCCGCCTCTTTGCTACCGCTTCGCAAATAAAGTAACGCCAAAAATACAAAAACAATCGTCAGGCTAGGTTTGGCTCGCTGCGAGCGTAGCGGGCTGTCCGTATAAAACAGCTCCTCCGATCCGCCGATGTCCAAAGAGATAAAAATGCAAAAAAACGCAAGGATAGAGGCGGAGAAAATTCTATAAAATGTATCGTCGCAGATGAGGCTGAATTCTGGCTTTTGCATTAGTTTTTATATAGCGGCGCGTCGGTGATTTTAAATCTAAATTTATTGCCCGCACCGATAAATCTCACGAAGCTCGCTACGTCAAATCCCTGCTGCGGCACGCTTAGCGGCGGCTTGGCAAGGATCTCGAAGCTTAGCCCCGCGTAGTTGAAAAACTTGCCGCAGCGCCGAAAGCCGTGCCTGCCGTAGAATTCTATGCGGCGCAGGCGCTGCGCGAGGTTGGGCGCGTCCTCGTGCGGCGGCTCGACGTCAAGGACGATCTGCGCGCTCGGATTTTGCGTGACGATGAGCGCAAGCAGCCTTGAGCCGATCCCCAGCCCGCGAAATTTCGCATCGATACCGAGGTAGGCCACGTAAAAAATCTCGCTATCCCCGCCGCTTGGAATTTCACTCTCATCGTAGCGCGAAATTTCGCTTTCTGCGGTACCTGACGAAATTCTGCCCTCTGCGGCGCTTGATGAAATTTCATCCCTTCTGGCGCTTGATAAAATTTTGCCGCCCGCACCGCAAATCAAACGGTCCGCGTCGATCGGAATTTTGCTATCTATGCTAGCGTTTAAAATTTCATCGCCGCTAAAAGACTGCGTTTTTTGGCCCGCGATTTTACCGCTTGCAACGCTAAAAAATTTTGCTTCTGAAAATTTTACTTTGCCGCTTGGAATTTCATCCTCTGCGCCGTCAAATTCCGCGCCGCTATGGGCTTTGGATCTTAAAATTTTATCCGCATTTAGGCAAGGCGGCGGCTGTTTGTGGTGCGAAACCGCGCGCTTGTAGGTTTGCTCGGTCCTATAGACGCAAAACCCAACGAGCTCTTCGCCGCTTAAATTTTGCGCCGCCGCGCTTGAATTTTCGCTTGCCTCCGCGCTGGGATTTTTACTTTCCAAGCTGGATTTTTCACACGTCGCATTGGATTTTTTACCTATTACGCTGCGATTTTTGGAATTCAAAGAGACGAATTCTGCCGCGCTGCGGTTATCCGCATCGGAATTTTTACCCGCAGCGTTACGATTTTGGCTCGTTTCGCCGCAATCCCGCGATCCCACGCATAAATTTTCGCTCGCCGCCGCGTAATGCTTATCAGCCGCGCCGCCGGCGACCAGGGCAGTAAAATCTTCGAAAATCGCCGCGATTTCAAGCTGTCCTTTGCGCGACATTTTTAAGAAATTTTTTATGCTGATACGCTCGATTTCGGGGAACGCCGCGACGTTGATCGCTTCTATGCGCGCGATCAGTGCCGAGTCCTTGCCGATACGCTCAAGTCTCATTTGCCCTCCTTGTCGCGATAGGCCTACCGCGTAAATTTAAATTTGCCCGCCTCGCTCGCGGGAATTTCATTGCTCGACCCTAAAATTTCATGAAATTTCGCAAAATTTAAAGGACCACTCGTCTAAATTTAATCCTCGCCGTAAATTCGCTTTAAATTCCCCAGCGTCGCGCTCGCGTTTAACAGCAGCGCATCGGCGATCGCCAGCCGCGCCATTGCGGTAGCTACGACGCTGCCGCGCACGGCGATACACGGATCGTGCCGCCCGCGCAGCTCGCAGACCGCGTCTGCGCCGCGCACGTCCACGCTATGCTGCACCATGAAAATGCTCGGAGTGGGCTTAAAATGCGTCGTTATCTCGATAGGCGCGCCGCTACTTATGCCGCCTAGGATCCCGCCTGCGTTGTTGCTTGCGAAATTTGCGCCGATCTTGCCGCCGTTGGTGCGGATCGCATTCTTGCTAGCGCGCATAAAATCGTTGTTCTCGCTGCCTTTTAGCGTGCTTGCCTTCACTCCCGCGCCGATCTGCACGGCCTTTACGCCGTTTATGCCCATCATCGCGCCCGCAAGC
>CAUUQJ010000143.1:0-4545 GCA_963547085.1 uncultured Campylobacter sp.
AAATGGCGGCTTAAATTTAAGGAGCGAGGATGAAAATTTTACTTGCGACGAGCAATAAAAATAAAGTAAAAGAAATAAAAGAATTTTTCACGGAATACGACGTGTGCGCGCTCGGCGAGGTGCTGGATCCTTTTGAGATCGACGAGTGCGGCACAAGCTTCAAACAAAACGCGCTGATTAAAGCCCGCGCCGTGTATGAAGCGCTAAAAAGTAAAAATTGGCAGAGTGAATTTTTTGTGTTAAGCGATGATAGCGGTATCTGCGTGGATGCGCTGGGCGGGGCTCCGGGGATATTTTCGGCGCGCTTTAGCGGCTCAGATGCAACGGATGCGAGCAACCGCGAGAAACTAGCCGCTAGCCTGCGCGCTCTGGGGCTAAAGGAGAGCCCCGCGCATTATACGGCGGCGATCGCGCTAAAATGCGATCTGGGCGAGTTTTGCACGCACGGCTTCATGCACGGCGCGGCGATAACGCAGCAGCGCGGGCAAAACGGATTCGGATACGATTTTATGTTTATTCCGCGTGGGTTTGATCGCACGATCGGAGAGCTGCCCACTGAGGTGAAATTTAAAATTTCGCACCGCACGAAGGGGCTAGCGCTGATGCAAATTTTATTAAAAAATTTAGAAAAACAGATGAGACTTGTTAAATTTCATTAAATTTAAAGCCGCAAAAAGCGGAATTTAAGAAAAAATATATATAATACGCTTTTCATTCAATCCACGAAAATCTACGGAGCGTAGCGCAGGCTGGTAGCGCATCTGGTTTGGGACCAGAGGGTCGAAGGTTCGAATCCTTTCGCTCCGACCATTGTGGTGAGTTTAGCTCAGTAGGTTAGAGCATCAGATTGTGGTCCTGAGGGTCGTGGGTTCGATTCCCACAACTCACCCCACTTTATGCGCTCGTAGCTCAATTGGATAGAGCAACAGACTTCGGATCTGTAGGTTGAAGGTTCGACTCCTTTCGAGCGTACCACTGATTTGATATTTTGCGCTCATAGCTCAGTTGGATAGAGCAACGGCCTTCTAAGCCGTAGGCCAGAGGTTCGAATCCTCTTGGGCGTACCATATTAAGCTCATATTAAGAGCTTTTTGGCTAATATACGCTTTTTTTTTGCGGATGTGGTGAAATTGGCAGACACACCAGACTTAGGATCTGGCGCCTCACGGCATGAAGGTTCAAGTCCTTTCATCCGCACCATCCATTCTACGCGTTCCGGATTAGCTCAGCGGTAGAGTAGGCGGCTGTTAACCGCTTGGTCGCTGGTTCGAATCCAGCATCCGGAGCCATATATACTCAAAAACTCCTTTAGACTCCTGATGTTATCGATGTTTAAAGAGCTTTAAGTTTTCTTAGTTTTATAAAAATTTGTTCCAGAAATTTTTTAATATTCTAATTTCTCGTTATGCTTTCTAAGTCAATCTAGAATACCTTTTATAAAATTTAAAATTCTCATTTTGTAAATAAATTTGATAAAATTTAGCCATTTATTGATTATAATCAATTTTTTTGCCTAAATAAAATCTTAAAATTACCAACTAAATTTTTTATAAAGGATTTCTATGAGCGACAATCTAGAGATGTTCTGTCATCAGTGCCAAATGAGCGCGCCCGAGGGCTGCGGCGCCAAGGGTCAAGACCGCGGTACCTGTGGCAAAAATTCCACATTAAGCCTGCTTCAAGACACTATGGTTTTCGGACTTAAGGGTCTTAGCGCCTACCGCCACCACGCGCGTGAGCTCGGCGCCGATACTAGCGCAGTCGATACCGTTATGGGCGACACGCTGTATTTCACGCTGACGAACTCAAATTTTAACTTTGACGAGCATATCGCGCAGCTGATGGCCGTCGGAAGCGCGGGCGTGCAGATGATGGATATCTTAAGCGAGGCGCATACCGCAAAATTCGGCGTACCGACCCCGGTTAAAGTAAGCCAAAACAAGGTCGAGGGCAAAGCGATTTTGGTTAGCGGACACAACCTTCACGCTCTTGAGGCGCTGCTAAAGGCGACCGAGGGCAAGGGTATCAATATCTACACCCACTCCGAGATGCTTCCTGCGCACGGCTATCCGCAGCTTCGCAAGTATCCGCATCTAAAGGGCAACGTCGGCAAGGCGTGGTTCGATCAGACCAAGCTTTTCAACGAATTTAAGGGCGCGATTTTGATGACCACCAACTGCATCGTGCCGCTTCGCTCCTCCTGTAGCTACGCAGACAGGCTCTTTGGCTACTCTATCGCGGGCACCGACGGGATCAAGCATATCCAAAACGACGATTTTACGCCGCTCATCGAGTGCGCGCTTGCATGCGGCGACGTGAGCATGGATAGCGACGAGAGCTTGGTGACGGGCGGACACTACAAGACGATTTTAAGCCTCGCGCCGCAAATTTTAGACGCGATCAAATCTGGCAAAATCCGCCGCTTTTTCGTCATCGCAGGCTGCGATGCACCCGGCAAAGGACGCGAGTATTACCGCGAGCTAGCGCTCAGCCTGCCGAAGGACTGCGTGATTTTGACCTCCAGCTGCGGCAAATTCCGCTTCAACGACGTGGATTTCGGAAACGTCCCTGGCACCGAGCTTCCGCGATATATCGACCTTGGCCAGTGCAACGACAGCAACGGCGCGGTCAAGATCGCCCTTGCGCTTAGCGAGGCTACGGGCATCGCGGTAAACGACCTGCCGGTCTCGATCGTGCTGATGTGGATGGAGCAAAAGGCGGTCATCATCCTGCTTGCGCTGTTTAGCCTGGGCGTTAAGAATATCAACGTGGGCCCTACGGTACCTGAGTTTTTTAACGACGAAATTTTGGGCTTTTTGGTGCAAAATTTCGGCCTTCGCCTAATCAGCGGCGACGCGCAGGCGGATCTGAAATACTTCCTGGGCGAATAAATTTTATAGCGAGGCAAATCGGGTAAATTTAAAATTCGGCAAAGCTCCGTTTTAAATTTACCCTTTATACGCCGCTTTTAGCGAAGCTAGCCGATCCGCGGCTATTTTGCGCCCGACGCTCATATTTAAATTTCACGACTATGCCGTCCTTCTTAATTTAAATTTTAAAATCATATAATCTCGCCAAATGCTTAGAAAAATTTAATTAAGTGCTTTTTTACACATTCAAATTCCAATCGTCTTTGCTATTACAATCCTTCTTTTTCTGTGTAAGTATTTATATTATCCGTATCGCTGCCGCTTATAATAACCGCTATAGTGTAGCCGTCTTGATGCTTGGTATCTCATAAAATTTTCCATATCATCTCATTTTTCGCTATCAGATATTGCAATTTATTGCCGTTAAAATTTTAAATAAATATAGTATTTTCACAGGATTTTTAATCGGGATTTAAATACGGATTTTAATATAAATTTTACTCATAAATTTTGAAATTATTTTATGAGTGCATGGCGTACGGCTTGTGGGAATAAAATTTTAAGCAGATTTTGTGCAAAATTTCAAAATGCGGCCCAAACTTGCAAGCAGATAAATTCGCTGTAGCCTTGCGTTTAGAATTCCGCGCTAGTGATAAATTTCGCATCTTTACTTAGGTGCAAATTTTAAAATTCTATGCAGGAGATAAAATTATAAGCCCGTGCAATGCATAAATTCTAAAATTCCACGTCGCCTATAAAATTCCATGCCCCACACGACACATAATTTTGAAATTTTAAAATTTCACGCCGCAGATGAAATTTAGGAATTTCCTTTTGCGGTAAAATTTTAAAGCTCTACCACAAATCCTCTGTCCGCGCGGCGAGTTCCAAATCCGTCTAGAACTTAGATTTTCCTCACCAGCTCGGGAATTATCGCTTCGAAATCGACCCCTTCGTAGTCCTTGCGCTCCTCGTCGCTCATCGTCTCTTTGATCGTGCTGACGACGAAGTCCGCAGCGACTCGAACCGCCGTTTCCAGCGACTTGCCGCGCATTATCGCGCCGAAGGCTACGGCCGCGAAAATATCGCCGGTGCCGTTAAATTTGACCGGCAGCAGCTCGTGAAAATACTCATTCGTCCTGCCCGTGCGTGCATCGTAGCTGAAAACCCCGCACTGATCGGCGATGTAGCCGATACCCTTTAAAATGACCTGTCTAGCGCCCAGCTCTCTAAGGCGCGCAAGCAGATCCATGATAAAATCCCTATCTGCGTCCTCTCGGTACGGCACCCCGGTGATCGCGCAGGCCTCGGTGATATTTGGCGTGATGATGTCGGCTTGGGCGCACAGAAGCGCCATCATGCGGGCAAAGTCCCCGTTAAAGCCCGGATAAAACACGCCGTTATCGCCCATACAAGGATCGACCAAAATGGTTTTGCCTGCGCCGCCGAAGCTCGCAAATAGCTCACCCATAATCTCGATCTGCGCCGCCGAGCCCAAAAAGCCCGTGTAGATGCCATCAAACACTACTCCGCGATCTTTCCAGTGCGCCATAATCGCGCGTATTTGAGAGCTCAGATCGCAAAAGGTGTAGCCCGCAAAGCCCGTATGCATCGATAAAACCGCCGTAGGGATCACGCTCGTGCTCATCCCCATCGCGCTAAGTATCGGCAATGC
>CAUUQJ010000144.1:0-4511 GCA_963547085.1 uncultured Campylobacter sp.
ATGTCGTGCTGTCCAGCTCGCATGCTGTCGCAAAGGGGGTGCTTACGCACTCAAATCAGCTTCACATCGCCTATGTACACACGCCGATCCGCTATGCGTGGGATCTGTATCATCAGTACTTGCGCGAAAGCGGGCTGGATTGCGGTTTAAAGGGCATGTTGGCGAAGTATTTTTTACATAAAATTAGGCTTTGGGACGCGAGCACCGCAAACCGCGTGGATCACTACGTCGCAAATAGCCGCTACATCGCGCGCCGTATCAAAAAAACCTACGGCAAGCCTAGCGAGGTCATCTATCCGCCCGTGGACGTGGATAAATTTACGCTGCGTGAAGCTAAAGAGGAGTTTTACCTCACCGCCTCGCGCATGGTCCCGTATAAAAAGATCGATCTCATCGTAGAGGCATTTTCGCAGACGGATAAAAAGCTGCTCGTTATCGGCGACGGACCAGATATGGCAAAAATAAAATCAAAAGCAGGCAAAAACGTCGAGCTTTTGGGCTTTGCAGACGATGAGACGATGGCGGATCTTATGGGGCGGGCTAAGGCGTTTGTTTTTGCCGCCGAAGAGGACTTCGGTATCACGCCGGTAGAGGCGCAGGCGTGCGGCACGCCGGTGATCTGCTTCGGGCGCGGCGGCGCTCGCGAGACAGTGCTTGATGGCGAGAGCGGGCTGTATTTTATGGAGCAAAACGCAAAGGAGCTGCTCGCCGCCGTAGCTAAATTTGAGCAAAATTATGATAAATTTGAGCCTGTAAAAATCAGAGAAAATTCTTTAAAATTTTCGCGCGCACGCTTTGAGACCGAAATCAAAAGCTACGTCGAGAAAAAATATGAGGAATTTAAGGACGGCCTAAATGACTAATATAATCCTAAGCGGCGGCAGCGGCACGAGGCTGTGGCCCATCAGCCGCACGCTTATGCCAAAGCAGTTCGTGCGCCTCTTTGACGACCGCTCGCTTTTTATGATGAGCTACGAGCGAAACTCCCCGCTATGCGAGCACGCGCTCGTCGTCTCGAACGAGCAGCAGTATTTTTTGGCGCTCGATCAGCTTGAGGTTTTAGGCGCGCGCGGCGTGAAATTTCTACTCGAGCCCGTCGGCAGAAACACGGCTCCTGCGATCGCGCTTGCATGTTTGAGCTTAAAGGTCGAGGAGATCGTTTTCGTAACGCCGAGCGATCATCTAATTAAAGATGAAACGGCGTATAAAAACAGCGTCTTGCGCGCGCACGAGCTTGCGAAGCAGGGGTTTTTGGTGACATTTGGTATCAGGCCCGCGGATGCAAATACGGGCTACGGCTATATCGAAGCAAGCGGCGAGGACGTGTTAAAATTTCACGAAAAGCCTGAGCTTGCGGCGGCGCAAAGCTACATAGCGGCGGGGAATTTTTACTGGAACAGCGGCATGTTTATGTTTAAAGCTGGCGTATTTTTAAACGAGCTAAAAGCGCGTAGCCCCGAAATTTACGAAGCCTGCGTTCGTGCGTACGAAAATTCTAACGCGGAAAATCCGATTAGAATTAAACTAGGTGATATGCAAGAGATCCCCGCAGATAGCATCGACTACGCAGTTATGGAGCGCACGAGCTTTGCTAAGGTCGTGCCCGCAGATATCGGCTGGAGCGATTTGGGGAGCTTCGATAGCTTAGACGCCGAGCTGCCTAAAGACGCGAACGGCAACACTGCAAGCGAGCAAAATATCGCTCTAAATTCTAAAAACAATCTCATCATCGGCTCGGGCCGCACGATAGCCGCCATAGGCATCGAGGATCTCGCTATCGTCGATACCAAAGACGCCCTGCTCATATGCAAAAAAGGCTCTACTCAAAAGGTAAAGCAGGTGGTGGAGCGGCTCGGAGATAGCGATTTGGCGCGCGTGCACGTAACGACGCACCGCCCGTGGGGCAGCTACACTGTGCTCGAAGATGAGCGCGGTTACAAGATCAAGCGTATAGTCGTTAAGCCCGGTAAGCGGCTATCGCTACAGAAGCACTATCATCGCAACGAGCACTGGATCGTCGTTAGCGGCACTGCGACCGTGACTGTGGGCGAGCGAAATTTCTTGTTGCGCGAGAATGAATCGACGTTCATTAGGATGGGCGAAGTCCATCGCCTCGCAAACGAGGGCAAAATCCCCGTCGTGCTAATCGAGGCTCAAGTCGGCAGCTACACCGGCGAGGATGATATCGTGCGCCTGCAAGATGATTTTAATAGGAGCTAGGATGAAAAAGCAACTCTGCGTTTTGATAATCTTGGCGGTTGATATTTTTGGCATCTGGCTTTGCTTCGGGCTTGCCGTAGTGCTTAAAAATTTGCTCTACGGCGATAGCGCGCTGCTAGATATCGGCAGGTATCAAGGCTTCGCGCCGTCCTACGTCATAATGATATTTCTATTTTTTTATCAGGGGATCTATTCGAGGCGATATGATTTTTGGCACGAGAGTAGAATTTTAGTGAGAAGCTGCTTTTTTGGGCTTTTACTCAGCCTTGCGTTGCTTGCTTTAATCAAAGTCAATTACGAATTTTCGCGCGCCAGCTTTATTTTGAGCTTTGCCTTTATGGCGGTGGTTTTGCCGCTTTTTAAGCTCGTAACGAAAAGGAAGCTTTTTAAATTTGGATTATGGCGAAAGAGGGCGAAAATTTTAGGCGAGGGCGAGGAGTTTGAGAGCGCCGTCTTAGAAAGCGCGTATTTGGGATACGTTAGAGCTCTTGGCAACGATTATGACGTGTTGTTTATCGGCGGAAGCAGGCTTGGGGCGAAAGCCTTGAACGAGCTTATCGAGCATAATATCAGAAAGAACAAAGAAATTTTATTCACCCCCGTGCTGCGCTCATACGACTTTACGCAGGCAGATATTTACAGCGTTTTTGCCTCGCGCACCAGCCTCTTTGCGATACGAAATTCTTTGAAAAGCCCTTTAAATTTAGCTCTTAAACGCGGACTTGATTTGGCGCTAATTTTCTTAGCGCTTCCCTTGCTGGTACCGATTTTTGGTATAATCGCGCTGATGATGAAGCTAAAAGAGCCCGCGGGGCGTATATTTTTTTCGCATCAAAGGATGGGATTCGGCGGCAAGCCGTTTGGATGTCTGAAATTTCGCTCGATGAAAGAAAACGGCGATGAAATTTTAGCGCAGTATCTCAAGCAAAATCCGCAAGAGGTGGAGTATTTTGAAAAATATCACAAATATGAGCACGATCCACGCATCACGAAGCTGGGTGATTTTTTGCGCAAAAGCTCGCTCGATGAGCTTCCGCAGCTGATCAACGTCCTAAAGGGCGAAATGAGCATCGTAGGTCCTCGCCCGTGCGCGCAATACGAGCGCAAGGATATGGGCGAATACGCAGATCTAATCCTGGCCGTCAAGCCGGGCATTACGGGGCTTTGGCAGGTGAGCGGGCGCAGCGACGTGGATTTTGCGACCAGGGCGGGCATGGATACGTGGTATATGAAAAACTGGTCGATCTGGAACGACATCGTGATAATCATAAAAACCTTTAAGGTGGTCCTTGTTCGCGAGGGCGCAATTTAAATTTTAAATTTGGAGAAGAAATATGCAACAGAATTATTGTGAAGACGATGAGATCGATTTGCTAGATTTGGCAAAAAAGATATGGAAATATAAAAAGCAAATTTGTATAGTAACTTGCGGATTTATTGCGGTTGGGCTTTTGTACATTCTATTTGCTACTCCGTGGTATAAAGCAACGGCGGCGGTAGAAACCGCCTATTATAATAATGAAACTGGTATGCCACAGTATATAACCGAAAGATCCGTTCGGATGCATGAGCTTAGAGTAAAATATATTGATGGACTAAAGGATATTAAGGACAAGAACGTAACGGTTGATAGTATCGTCGCTGATAAAGATAGCGCCAATATATTTATTATAACGGCGTTTGCCAAATCAAACGAATTACTAAAAAAACAGATAGATGAGATGGTGGTAGATTTAAGCAAAGAAGATGCTATAGTTTTAGATGAATATAAAAAGGCTGTACGCGAACAATCGGTAAGTATTGATTCGCAGATAAGTTATTTAAAAAATGATAAAATTCGTAATTTAAAAGAACGCATAGAATATTTAAAAGGTGTTCAGATAGCCAAAATAGATGATCAAATAGATATGCTGAACAAGAGAGAAAAGCTTAGCGATGCTGGCGAATTAAAACTGATGGAGTTAATGAATATAAAAGATAAAATTTTAAACGACAATATACCTAAAATAAGTGACGAAATTAGTGCTATAACTCTAGTACAAATTCCTGATTTAATGAAGAAAAAGAGCATTATAGAAAGTAGGCTTTCTGATTTTAATTTTAAAACTTCTCATATAATTTCTAATATAGTTTTATCTGATCGCCCAGCAAAGCCTAAAAAACTAATCATTTTAGCAATATCTGCAATAATAGGACTTATGCTTTCTACCTTTGTAGTATTGGTTTATGATAAATTTAAAACCTGCAACTCCGAAAATAGATAAATTTTAAATAATTTATTTCTATATTGG
>CAUUQJ010000145.1:0-4508 GCA_963547085.1 uncultured Campylobacter sp.
GCGCAGATAAAGTCGAATTTCAACTAAATAATGTTAAAATCCGCCGTTAAATTTAGCCCGAATACGGGCGGGAAAAAGGAAAAATATGGGAAAATTTGTTAATGACGTGAAGGAATTTTTTAAATTTTGCGATGAAAATGAGGTCGAGTTCGTGGATTTTAGATTTACCGATCTAAAAGGCACCTGGCACCACGTCTCCTACAACTACAAGCGCCTGCCGAAGGACTTCGCCGACGGAATTCCGTTTGATGCAAGCTCGGTAGCGGCGTGGCAGCCAATCGACAAATCCGATATGATGCTAAAGCCCGACATACAAACGGCGTTTTTGGATCCGTTCACCGCGGACGTTACGATCATCGTCATCTGCGACGTTTACGACATCTACAAAAACGAGCTTTACGAAAAATGCCCGCGCTCGATCGCTAAAAAAGCCGAGCAGTTTCTGCAAACCACGGGCCTTGGAGATACCTGCTACTTCGGGCCGGAGAATGAGTTTTTCGTTTTCGACGACGTAAAGATCATCGACGATATGAACTGCGCGATGTTTAAGGTGGATACCGAAGAGGGGCATTGGAACAGCGGCAAAAACTACAAAGACGGCTTTAACAGCGGTCACCGCCCAGGCGTAAAGGGCGGCTACTTCCCTGTCCAGCCCGTCGATTCGATGGTCGATCTGCGCGCCGAGATGCTAAAAGTGCTTGAACAGATCGGGCTTGAGACCTTCATCTGCCACCACGAAGTAGCGCAAGGACAAGGCGAGATCGGCGTCAAATACGGCACTCTCGTCGAGGCCGCCGACAACGTGCAAAAATACAAATACGTCGTAAAGATGGTCGCGCACCTAAACGGCAAGACCGCGACCTTTATGCCAAAGCCGCTCTACGGCGATAACGGCAGCGGAATGCACGTGCACCAATCGATCTGGAAAAAGGGCAAAAACACCTTTTACAAAAAGGGCAACTACGCAAATTTAAGCGACGCGGCTAGATGGTATATCGGCGGCGTGCTAAAGCATGCGCGCAGCGTCGCGGCGTTTACGAACCCGAGCACCAATAGCTACAAGCGCCTGATCCCAGGCTTCGAGGCGCCGTCCATTCTAACTTATTCGAGCCAAAACCGCTCCGCTTCGATCCGCATCCCTTACGGCAGCGGCGAGCACTCGGTGCGCGCGGAGATGCGCTTTCCTGATAGCACCGCGTGCCCGTATTTGGCATTTGCGGCGATGCTGATGGCGGGAATCGACGGTATCAAAAACAAAACCGAGCCGGTGGGGCCGATGGATGAGAATTTATTCAAGCTGCATCTGGATGAGATCCGCGAGCGCGGTATCGAGCAGCTTCCGCACACGCTTCGCGGCAGCCTAGAGGCGGTGATCCGCGATAACGAGTATCTGCGCCCGATAATGAGCGAGCTTTTTATCGAGACCTATCAGCATTTTAAATTTGAAACGCAGGTTTGGCCTTACGAGGCGCGCCCTACGCCGTTTGAGTTTGCGACGAACTATTCGTGCTAAGACCAAATTTTATGCCGCGCTGCCGAAATTCCAACGGGCGGAGCGGCATAGAGCTTTGGAATTTTAAAATTTAGCCGCGCGCGAGCTTTTAAAATTCCGTCGCGCGAACTTAAACACCGTCCGTGAAGCTTCAACTCTTTTACCGCAAACGTGAAATTTTATACTTTCTGCTCATTTTGCTTGGAATTTTATCGCTAAACTTAGGTCTAAAATTTTATGAATTCAGAGAATTCCGCGAGAAAAACTACGCCTTTTACGACGCGCAAATTTTAAACGCCTATACCAAAACGAACGAGCGCGGCCGCACCTACACGGTGCTAAAGCTCAAAACGGCGGATTTCACCCTCTACACGACTGCCGGGCTCGGGCGGGAATTTCACCGCTTCGCGCGCGTAAATATCGGCATCGTAACGAAAAACGTAAAATTTTTAGATTTTTTAAAGCAGCGTTTTTACGCGCCAAATTTTAAAATTTCAGCTGAGACCGCGCCCTCTGGGGCAAAATGGCGCGCGATAAGCTTCGTTCGCGCCCAACACGAAAATGAGATGACGGCGGATCTTTACTCCGCGCTGTATTTTGCGACCGAGATTTCAAAACCGCTGCGCGCTAGCGTGACAAACTGGGGCATAGCGCATATCATCTCGATCAGCGGCTTTCACCTGGGCATTATCTTTAGCACGGTCTTTCTGCTCGCGATGCCGATCTACCGCTATTTTCAAGATCGATACTTTCCGTACCGCAGCGCTAAGCGCGATCTTAGCGTCTTTGTGATCGTGCTGATGAGCGGATATCTCTTCGTGCTTGATTTCACGCCGAGCTTTCTGCGCTCGCTTGCGATGTGCTGCGTGGGGTTTTACCTCGCGATGCGAAATTTCTACGTACTTAAATTTACAAACCTCTTCCTAACGATCGCGCTTCTGCTTGCGTTTTTCCCGCACTTAGCTTTTTCGATCGGATTTTATTTCTCCTGCCTAGGAGTGCTGTATATTTTCCTCTACCTGCACCACTTCGCGCCCAAATTTAAGCTCTGGCAGAATGTCATACTTTTTAACCTCTACGTTTGGCTCAGCATGAACGCGGCGGTCTATTATTTCTTCCCGACCACTTCGCTGCAGCAGCTTAGCGTCATGCCGCTGGGATACGTTTTCGTGATCTTTTATCCGCTGAGCATCTTTTTGCATCTATTCGGGCTCGGCGGCGCGCTCGATACGCCGCTGCTTGCGTTTTTAAATTTTACTTTGCCGAGCTTTCAAGCGCGAATTCCGCCGCTTCTTTTCGCGCTCGCAAACATCTGCGCGCTTGCTGCGATAAAGCTTCGCTACGCAGCGCTTGGCTGCGCGATAATCGGAATTTCGCCGATATTTTTTATAACGTAGCGCGCGAAAATTCCAATGGGAATTTTATCCGTTGGAATTTTATGCTAAAATCGCGCTTCAAATCTCACAAAGGATCAAAATGTTTATTGCAAACCTCACATACGTCAAAGAAGTAAGCGAAGCGGATCGCTTCATCAACGAGCACAACGCGTTTTTGGATAAATTTTTCGCAGCGGATAAATTTATCTGCTCGGGGCGCAAAGTCCCTCGCACGGGCGGCATCATCTTAATCAACGCCAAAGACCGCGCGGAGCTTGATGAGATCATCGCGCAAGATCCGTTCTTTCAAAACGGCGTCGCAAAATACGAGATCATAGAATTTGCGCCGACGAAATTTGCGCCCGAGTTTTGGCGACTTTTTAGCGAACAATAAGGATAGAATTTGACACGCTTTATCATTGATGACGAAAATATCGACGTAGATAATATTTTTGACGTCGTAAATCTCAAAGAGGGCGACGAGCTAAATATAGTCTCCAACACCGCCAAAAAGATCGGCGCCTTGACCCTTGCGCGCCTATCGAAGATGGGCGTTAGCATAGGCGAGGTTTTTACGATCGGCAAACAAAGAAAGGATTTCGCCGATAAGATCATCGTGTTTTTGATGGGCAAGCTCTGCGGAGCTGAGGGCAAGATCGGCATCGTCAGCAACGATAAATTTTACGACGACGTGATAGAATTCTTTAACAATCTAAACTACCGCAAAAATCCGAAATTTGAAAAGATCAGCCTAGCCTCGCATGCCGTAGGAGCAGGCGCGAAGCAAGGCAAAACAAGCGGCGCGGCGGAGAAAAAAGCCCAAAAAGCGGAGCCGAAAGCTACAAAGCAGGAGCCAAGGACCCAAAAGCAAGGGACAAAAGCCGCGAAGCAGGAACCCAAAGCCGCAAAGCAGGAGTCCAAAACCGCGCGACAGGAACAAAAGGCTGCAAATTCTAAAATCGCCGAAGCGGACCTCGCCGCAGCGGAGGCGCTGATACCCCAGTGCGTGAGCCTGCAAGCCCTCTATGCCGCGTGCGTCGCAAAGCTCGGCAGAGCCAAAGGCTGCGAGGCCTACCGCGAGATCAAGGACGGCGCGCGAGCAAGGTACGCGAGCATTACCTACGATAGCGACCTAAAAGACGGCGCCGTAAGGCGAAACGCGATCAAGCTCTACCGCGAAAGCAGCGGCGATATGGCGGAATTTCACAACAAGCTGACGAGCGAATACAAACACGCGGGGCCTGAAATTTACAAGGAATTTAAAGAAAAACTCGTCGGAAAGATGATCTAGGCGACTCGGGCGCAAGGATTTGAGGCGCAGCGATAGTACGCATCGCGACGTAGCGGCTAAAGCACGGCCCGGCGGCGTTAGATGTGTCGTTACGGCGTGCGGTGTGATGCAGCGCAACCAAGCGCAACCCGAAATAAAACTATTCGTTTGCGTGGCATCGGTTTTATTTTCGCTGTATACAACCAAGCAGAGCCCAGGCGCTTATACATAGCAACAGAGTAAAGATATGTAGGATAAATTTCATTCTACCAGGTCTAATACGGGGCTAATCATAATTAAAGTTATACGGTTTGTAGCCGAAAATATGCAATGTCTTTAAAGCCAGCTCTCTGACCTCTATCCAGGATTT